>JAQXRL010000202.1 GCA_029218505.1 Eubacteriales bacterium
CCCGTGCAGCGGGCCGGAGCATGGGATTCTCAAGGGACAATGTCCCTTGAGTGGGGGTCCAGGGGCGACGCCCCTGGTGGCGTAACCCCGGACGCCCCTGGAAAAAGGAGGGAAGCACATGCAAAAAGGTTCGTATTACGCACCCCGAGAGACGGGCTTTACGGACGCAGAAATTCGCGGATACCTGGAAGAAGCGCTGTCGGACGAAATTGGCAAGTTGCGAAAGGTATTGATTTTGCCGCCGGATTACACGCGGTTTCACTCCAACGCAGGCAAAATCACGCAGCATTTGTGGCACATGTTGGAAGGCCGGTGCGAAGTAGATATCCTGCCGGCGCTTGGCTCCCACGTACCGGTATCCCGGGACGAATGGGAAGCGATGTTTGGGGATATTCCCTACGAAAAGATGATCGTACACAACTGGCGCACGGACGTGGAATGTATTGGCGTCGTGCCGGGAGAATACGTGCAGGAAATTTCGGAAGGGCTGGTAAGCGATCCTATTCAAGTGGAAGTAAACCGGCATCTGCTGGATCCGGAATATGACTTGATTTTGTCGGTGGGCCAGGTGGTGCCGCATGAAGTAGTGGGCATGGCCAACCGCAACAAGAACATTTTTGTGGGCTGCGGCGGCGCGTCCATGATCAATTCCAGCCACATGCTGGGCGCGTTTTACGGCCTGGAGCGCATCATGGGCAAGGATCATACGCCGGTGCGCGACGTGTTTGATTATGCGGAAGAACATTTCCTGCAAAACATTCCGCTGCAATACATTCTCACCGTAACCACCGCGCCGGGCGGGGAAATTCAGCATCATGGGCTGTTCATCGGCCGGGATCGCCGGTATTTTGAGGACGCGGTTGCGCTGGCGCAGCAAAAGAACCTGACGCTGATGGACCGTCCGTTCCAAAAAGTGGTGGTGATGCTGGACGAAAAGGAATTCAAATCCACATGGCTGGGCAACAAATCCGTATATCGCACCCGCATGGCCATCGCCGACGGCGGCGAACTGATCGTGTTGGCGCCGGGCGTGGACAAATTCGGCGAGGACGCGGAAATCGACGCATTATTGCGCAAATACGGATACTGCGGCCGGGAAAACGTGCTGCGTCTGGTCAAGGAGCGCGCCGACCTGCGGGCAAATCTTTCCGCCGCCGCGCACATGATTCACGGTTCCGGCGACGGCCGTTTTTCCATCACCTATTGCACCAGACTGCTTTCCGAAGCGGAAGTTCGCGGCGTACATTACAATTACATGCCCTACGACGAGGCCGTGAAGCGTTACGACCCGCATGTGCTGCGGGACGGATGGAACACCTTGCCGGACGGCGAGGAGATTTTCTATATTTCAAACCCGGCGCTGGGGTTATGGGCGGACAAGCGCAAGTTTGCGGGGAGGGATTGATCCATGAAACTGACATATGCAGGCATCGGGGACAAAGCCGCATGGGCGGCGGCAAAGATCGCGCTGCCCACCTACGATCCCGCCGCCATGGCGGAGCATACCCGGAAGCATCCCCATTGGGTACACTTTGGCGCGGGCAACATTTTCCGGGCGTTTCCCGCCAGAATGCAGGACGCGCTGCTATGCCGCGGCGAAGCGGACACCGGCATTATCGCGGCGGAAACCTTTGATTTCGACATTGTAGACAAAGTATACGCACCCCACGACAACCTGTGTCTGTCCGTCGGCCTGCGGGCAAACGGCGATATGGTGATGGACGTGGTGGCGTCCGTGGCGGAGAGCATTCGCGCCGACGCGGGGTTTGCGCGCCTGAAGGAAATTTTCCGCAACCCCGAATTGCAGATGGCCAGCTTCACCATTACGGAAAAAGGATATGCCCTTCGCGGCATGGACGGCAGCATCCTGGGCGTCGTGGCCGCCGATATGGAAAACGGACCTGCCGCGCCCAAACACGCCATGAGCATGGTGGCGGCGCTGCTTTTGGAGCGCTTTGCCGCCGGAGCACATCCCATCGCCATGGTGAGCATGGACAACTGTTCCCAAAACGGCAAAAAACTGCGCGCCGCCGTGACGGAAGTCGCCCGGGCATGGCATGAAAAGGGATTTGCCGGCACAGATTTTCTGGCCTATGTGGAGGATGAAACCCGCGTTTCCTTCCCGTGGAGCATGATCGACAAAATCACGCCGCGCCCCGCCAAGGTGGTGGAGGACAAGCTGGCAAGCCTGGGCGTGGAGGACGTATCGCCCATTGTCACCGGCCGCGGCACGTACATCGCGCCCTTTGTCAATGCGGAAATTCCCCAATATCTGGTGGTGGAGGACAATTTCCCCGCCGGCCGGCCCGCTTTGGAAAAGGCAGGCGTATATTTCGTAACCCGGGACGTGGTGAACCAGACCGAGCGCATGAAGGTTACCACATGCCTGAATCCGCTGCATACCGCGCTGGCCGTATACGGATGCGTGCTGGGCTATGAATCCATCGCCGCGGAAATGCAGGACGCGGAACTTACGCGCCTGGTGGAAAAAATCGGCGCCCAGGAGGGCATGCCCGTGGTGACGGATCCCGGCATTTTCCGTCCCATCGATTTCCTGCGCGAAGTCATGGAACAGCGCCTTCCCAACCCCTTCATTCCGGACACGCCCCAACGCATTGCCACGGACACATCCCAAAAGGTGGGCATCCGCTTTGGCGAAACCATCAAAAGTTACATGGCCAGCGCCGAACTGAACGCCGCCAGCCTTACGGGCATTCCGCTGGCAATCGCCGGCTGGCTGCGCTATCTGATGGGCGTGGACGACGCGGGCAAGCCTGTCGACAAATCCGGCGATCCCATGATGTCCGATCTGGAGGAGATCATGGCCGGCGTAACGCTGGGCGACGCTTCCGCCGCAAAGGCCGCCGCCCACAGGGTTTTGTCCAATCAGTCGCTGTTTGGCGTGGATCTTCGCCAGGCAGGCCTGGAGGAAAAAATCGCGGAAATGTTTGCCGAACTGGCCGCCGGCCCCGGCGCCGTTCGCAAAACATTGCAAAAATATCTGGGATAATTGCGCGAAAACGCAGCGCCGGCAGCCATTCGCCTCCGCAATTTTCGCGTACCCCATGCGAAACGGCACGATCCCAAGGCCACTTGTTGCGGCCCTGGGATCGTTTTTTGTTCCCGCGCACCGGCAAGCGCATTCAGCCCCTGCGCGCAGATGGAGCCCCGCCCGAACATGGCGGACATTTTGATTCCTTCCCAGGGAATTCACGCAGTTTTCATTGTGATGTCCAGAAACCGGTTTGAATTGCGCGGAAAACGGTGATATAATACAATATAGTATGGTAATGCACTGGAGGCAAACATGGCATATTCTTACAGAGGGCGTCGCAGACGCGGCAGAAGAGGTCCGGCGGTCCCCGTATTGATTGGCACTGTGGTAATTGTAATTGTCGCACTGGTGATTTCGCTTTCCCAGCGAAGCACGCGCGACGGCAAGCGCGGCGATCTTGCAGCCATGTCCCCCGCCGATTATCCAAACACCCTGCAATATACCCCCCAGCCTGCGCCGCCTTCCGCAACGAATGCGGTGGTTGCCGTGCCGGCGTCCCCCACGCCCGCACCGTATACCAACCTGGTGGATCCATATCTGATGGTGCGCCCGGTGGCCAACGACGGCTTTATGCCCGTGTTCCGCAAAGCCAATAATCTGACGGACAAAGTGGTTGCCATCACCGTGGACGACTGCTTCCAGTTTTCCAACACCCGTTCCATCGTGGATTTGGCGTTGAGCCTCAACGGAAAAATTACGCTGTTCCCCATTGCAAAAAACGCCTTGCGGGATGAATTGCAGGAAATTCTTCGATACGCTTATCAAAATGGCATGGAAATTGAAAACCATACCTATAGCCACAATGGCCTTTACGGCGATACCGACGAGGAATTGGCTCAAAACATCTATCTGGCGGATTCCGCCATGGATTACATCCTGGGCTTGGATTATCAAATGCACTTTTTGCGCCCAAGAGGCGGCGACGACCGCAACGACCAGCGCACCCACGCCTACATTCAGCAACTGGGGTATAAGGGCATTGCCCATTGGACCATGTCCGGCAGCACGGAGCCCATGACAAAGCTGTTGTCCACCGTGGAACCGGGAAACATTTATCTGTTTCATACCACGGACAACGATCTGAAAAAATTGCAGGAGTTCCTGCCCGCGCTGACGGAAATGGGCTACCGTTTGGTGACGTTGAACGAAATGTTTGGCTATCCCGAAAACGAAACCCAGCCTCTGACCAAATCCGTCGAAGAACTTCAACAGGTGCCGCCGCTTCAGTCTTATGAACCGACGCTGGTGGACTTGTACAAGGGCGATTACATGTATGCCGTGAAGGTATTGCAGGAACGCCTGATTGAATTGGGATATTTGGACGGCACGGCCGACGGCGTGTATGGCCAGGGAACGTTTATGGCCGTTGGCTATTTCCAACAGGACAACGGCATACAGCCCACCGGAAACGCGGACGTCGCCACCCAGCAAATTTTGTATTCCGCCAACGCCGCCCGCAAGGTGGGCGCCGCCCAGGCCAGCAACGTGGGAGAGGATCCCGACGAATATTCCGCCAACCCCGGAGAGGCCACGGAAGAACCCGCCGAATCCGAAATCCCCGTTGCTTAACAAAAAAAACCTTGCCAAACGACGGACAAGCTGATATAATTTGTAATTGGCGCATCCTTGCCCTGGTTGATCCGGCCAGGGCCGAAGTCCATAAGGAGGTGAAAGTCATGAACCAATACGAAGTTATGTACATCATTGACCCCACTGTGGAGGATTCCGCAAGGGCCGAATTGATCAACCGCTTCTCCGACCTGGTGGTGAAAAACGGCGGCGAGGTGGAACGCGTGGACGAGTGGGGCAAGCGCAGGCTTGCTTACGCCATCCAGTACAAGACCGAGGGTTATTACGTGCTCATGTACATCAAGGCTCCCGCCGACCTGCCCCATGAAATGGAGCGCAATCTCCAGATCTCCGACAGCGTGCTGCGTTACCTTGTAATCCGTTTTGAGGGCGCAATTCCCGCCAAGCGCGAACCCCTGAAACCCTATCAGCCCCGTGAAAACATGAACGTTGAAGCCGAGGCGCCGGTCGCCGAAGCCGCGCCGGTGGAAGCCGCCGTTGAGGCCGAACCCGAAACCGACGACGAAACTCCTGTTTCCGAGGCCGAATAACGCCGACCATACCAAAGGCAGGTGTTTTCAATGAATAAGGTCATTCTTATCGGCAACCTGGCCAATGATCCCGAAGTAAGAACCGCCCAATCCGGAAACAGCGTTTGCAATTTCCGTTTGGCCGTGCAGCGCCGCATGCCCAACCAACAGGGCGTGCGGGAGGCGGATTTTCTGAACATCGTTGCCTTTCGGCATACGGCGGATTTTTGCGCCCGGTATCTGACAAAAGGAACCCGCATCGCGGTGGAAGGCAGCATTCAAAACCGTTCCTATGATGCGCAGGACGGCTCCAAGCGCTACATCACCGAGATCATTGCCGACAACATTGAATTCGCCGGCTCCAAGGGCGCGGACCGCGGAACGGACGTTGCAGATCATGCGGCGGCCCCGGCGCGTCCCCAGCCCATGGCGCAAGCCCCCGTTGCGGGTGGCTTCACGGAAGTTGACGATGACGAGCTGCCCTTCTAGCGGCTTGTGCGATTCAGCTTTCGAAAGGAAATCCCGTTCGGTGCAAGGAAAATTTCCCGATTTCCGCGGGGTTTTGCATTTTTCATTTCATCAAGGAGGAGCAAGCAATGTCTGAAGATAGAGGCGATCGCAGCATGCGGCGTCCTCGCGGCCGCAAGCCGCGCAGGAAGGTTTGCACATTCTGCGTTGAGAAGATCCAGCACATCGATTACAAGGACGTGGGTCGTCTTCGCCGCTTCGCCAGCGAGCGCGGCAAGATTCTGCCCCGGCGCATGACCGGCACCTGTGCCAAGCATCAGCGCCAGCTTTCCACGGCCATCAAGCGTGCGCGCACCATCGCGCTTATGCCCTACGTATCCGAATAATTCCATCGGATTTTCGCCATGCCCGACTGCCATGTAACACGGCGTCGGGCATGTGCCATGCAGGGAAGCTCTTGCCAGTGGCGCGGCAATATGGTATGATAAGGAACAAACGCAAATGAACGGGCGGGAGGCTGCCATGAAGAAGCGCCAGAACAACTATTGGAACACCATTATCCGGCCCAAGCACGGCTGGTTTGATTTCAACATTCGGGAATTGATTCAATATCGTGATTTGGTTGTGCTGTTGGTAAAGCGCAATTTTACATTGATTTACAAGCAAACCATTTTGGGGCCCTTGTGGGTATTGCTTCAGCCATTGTTGACATCCACCATTTTTACGGTGGTTTTTGGCGCCATTGCCGGGTTGCCCACGGACGGCGTGCCGTCATTTTTGTTTTATTTATGCGGCTGCATCGCCTGGACGTATTTCGCCAATTGTCTCACCGCCACATCCACCACGTTTCGGGACAATCGCGCTCTGTTTGTGAAGGTATATTTCCCCCGCATTGCCGTTCCCATCGCCACGGTGCTGTACGAATTGGTGACGTTCTTTGTACAATACGCGTTCTTCCTGGTGATGTTGATTTTCTTTGCCGCCAAGCCCGGCAGCGCCATTGCGGTGCATTGGGGACTGATCGCATTGACGCCTGTTTTGCTGTTTCAAATGGGCTTACTGGGCCTGGGGTTTGGCATACTCGTATCCGCGCTTACCACCCGGTATCGGGATTTGGGGTTGTTGGTGCGCTTTGGCGTCAACCTGTGGATGTATGCCACGCCCGTGGCGTATTCCTCCACCCTTGTCACGGAACGCTTTCCCAACCTGGAATGGCTGTACATGCTCAATCCCATGACCCCTGTCATCCAGATTTTCCGCAGCGCCTATCTGGGAACCGAAATGATTCCCCTGCATTATTGGGCTATCTCCATGGCGCTGACAATCTTTGTCTTCCTGCTGGGCGTGCTGTTATTCACCCGCGTTGAGAAGACCTTTATGGATACCATCTGACCGCCGTCGCGCAGTGCGCGATTCCACTTGCCGCGCGGTGCGCGATTCCGCTTGCTGCCGCGAGCCTTTGCGGCGTCCGGCCCCAATGGCCGCCGCAAAGTTCCGCTTCCAAGGCCGGGCAGAATGGCCTTGGAAGCTGCCGGGAGACGCGTTTGCGCACGATTTCATGGCGCGAGAGGTATTCACACAAAATCCTATCTGTTTGCCGCAATACAGGAGGAAAGGAGCACATTCATGGGCGAAAGATTGCTTGAAATAGAAGATCTAGCCAAAGAATATCGTCTGGGCATGATTGGCGGTGGTTCGCTGCATGCGGATTTGGCCTCCTGGTGGGCGCGAGCCCGTGGCCGCGAGGATCCCAACCGCAAGATTGGCGCGGGCAATCCCGGAAAAATCCAATACTTCATGGCGCTGGACGGCGTGAATCTGGCGGTAGATTCCGGCGACGCGCTGGCCATTATCGGCAGAAACGGCGCAGGCAAATCCACCTTGCTGAAGCTGATTTCCCGCATTACCGCGCCCACCCGGGGAGAAATTCGAATTCACGGACGGGTGGCCTGTCTGCTGGAAATCGGCGCGGGCTTTCATCCGGAATTGACCGGCCGGGAAAACATCTATCTCAACGGCGCGGTCATGGGCATGAGCCGCATGGAAACAAATTCCAAGCTCAAGGAAATCATTGAATTTTCCGAAATTGCGCAGTTTATCGATACGCCTGTAAAGCGCTACTCCTCCGGCATGTACGTAAAGCTGGCTTTCGCCGTGGCGGCACACCTGGACCCGGATATTCTGATTTGCGACGAAGTCCTGGCGGTGGGCGATGTGGCGTTTCAGCAAAAATGCCTGAGCAAAATGTCCGACGTGGCTCAGGGCGGGCGGGCCGTGCTGTATGTCAGCCACAACATGCGCACTGTGGCCCAATTGTGCAATCGCGGGTTGTTTTTGAACAAGGGCCGTTTGGAATACGACGGTGAAACCAGCCGCGCCATTGATCTATATGCCGGCAGTGGAAATCGCGACGTGGACCGCAATTTGGACGAGCTGCCCCGGGGCAAAAACCGCGGCGACGCCATGCGCATGCTGAAAATGCACATGTTGGATTCCAGCACCATGGAATATCAAATGGACGATCGCATGGAATTTACCATCACCGCCCGAACCAGCGTACATGATTCCCGGCTGCGCCTGCGGTTGA
Organism: Eubacteriales bacterium; assembly: GCA_029218505.1. Lineage (GTDB taxonomy): Bacteria > Bacillota > Clostridia > Christensenellales > Aristaeellaceae > SUG1456. The sequence continues at coordinate 8,210 of JAQXRL010000202.1, forward strand.
TTTTGAAAAACAGCGTTGCCGCGCCTTTGGGCATGACCCAAACGCCCAGCTTCGAGGTGCGCCCGGGCGACGTGTTTACCAAGCGCATTTCCTTCTCCATGGACGGGCTGGCGGCGGGGGAGTACACCCTGGGGCTCACTCTGGCCGGCGCCGACATGCGGGGAGGCAGCATCCTGTACGACACCATTGAGGATGCGGGACATTTTTTCATTGCGGACGATCCCCAGCGCACCAGCGGTTTTACCTGGGACGAGCGCTTGTGGGGCAACATTTGCCTAAAGGATCTGGACATGCAGGACGTGGGAGGAAACGAGACATGATTGCAGAAATTTTGTCTGTGGGCACGGAATTGCTGATGGGGCAAATTGCCAATACGGATGCGCAATATCTTTCCCGGCGTTTGAGCGAACTGGGCGTCATGTTGTATCGGCAAACGGTGGTGGGGGACAATCCGCTGCGCGTGAAGGAAGCCCTAAACGAGGCGCTTTCCCGCAGCGATATCGTCATTACCACCGGCGGCTTGGGGCCTACCGGCGACGATTTGACCAAGGAAATGGTGGCGGAATATTTTGGATTGGAAATGGCGTTTGATCCAAAAAGCTATGACGCGCTGGTAGCATACATGAACCGCATTGGCCGCCCGATTACCGCCAACAATCGCAAACAGGCCTATTTCCCCGCAGGCAGCATCATCATGGAAAATCTGTGCGGAACCGCGCCCGGATGCATTGTGGAAAACGGCGGCAAAGCGGTCGCGGTGTTGCCCGGTCCGCCCCATGAAATGCAGGACATGTTTGAACGCCAGCTGGCGCCCTATCTGCAAAAAAAGAGCGGCGCGCACATCGAATCCCGCTTTCTTCGGGAATTCGGAATCGGGGAATCGTCTCTGGAAACCATGCTGCTCGATCTGTTCGACAGCAGCAACCCCACCCTGGCGTTATATTGCGGCGCGGGCGAAGTGCAGGCGCGCATCAGCGCCATGGCGGACAGCGCGGAAAAGGCGCGGGAAATCATGGCGCCGCTGGAGCGGGAGATTCGTTCCCGCCTGGGCAACCATCTCTATTCGGACCAGCGGGACGCCACCATTGCCTCCACCGTGCTGGATCTGCTGCGCCAACGCCACGAAACCGTCAGCTTTGCGGAAAGCTGCACCGGCGGACAGCTCAGCGCCACATTGATCGACAATCCCGGCGCCAGCGACGTCCTTGGCGAAAGCCACGTCACATACGCCAACGAAGCAAAAGTGCGCGTGTTGGGCGTGTCCCCGGAAACGCTTGCCCGGGACGGCGCGGTCAGCAGGGCATGCGCCATGGAGATGGCGGAGGGCGTTCGCAACATCAGCGGCGCAACATGGGGCGTATCCGTCACCGGCATCGCCGGCCCCGACGGCGGCACGCCCGAAAAGCCCGTGGGCACCGTGTTCATCGGCATCAGCCGG
>JAQXRL010000203.1 GCA_029218505.1 Eubacteriales bacterium
TTTTACCATGTTTTCCACGGCACGCACGCCAATGCGCTTTCTTTGTAAGGAAAGGAATAACGCGTGCTCATGGCCGGGCAATGCGGAAATCTCCATGCGTTTTGCCAAATATGTCTTCAACTCTTCTGCAACTTCATCCGGAAAATACAGCACCACCTGATTTCCGCCTTTGCGGGTGACCAGAAACCCGTTGATAGAGAAATCAATATCTTCTATGTCAATGCCAACCAATTCGCTCACGCGGATGCCCGTTCCCAAAAACAATGTCAGAATTGCCAAATCCCGATCCCGCGTATGAGAATTGTACGCGCGCTGCCGATCCGTCAATGCTTCTCCCGTTTCCACAAGATCTAACATGCGCGCAACTTCATCAATTTCCATGCGCAGGATTGGCTTTGTGTGTCTTTTTGGCAAATCAACAAACAATGTTACGTCACTATTAATTTTTTCGTTTTTGAACAAGTAATGATAGAAGCTGCGCAGCGAGGAAAGCTTGCGCATTTTTCCCAATTCCGCGTTGGAATATTCGGAATCATCCTTCATGTATAGATCCAAATAATCCATATACATATGGATATCCCGAGCCGTGACCCGTTGCAATTCCACAGCAGTCCATTGCGCAATAGGCCTTTCTGCAAATCCAGGAATTTCTTGAAAAAGATAATGAAAAAAGATGCGAAGATCGCATGCGTAAGCATAGCGCGTCAAGGGCTGCGTGGTCATTTCAATGGCACGCATAAAATCATAGCAAAGCGCAGGCAGTTCCTTTAATTCATTTCGCAAAAGCTGCGTGACTTCTTTTGCACGTAAATCGGAATAACGACTGTTTTCTGGCATTCGTCCATCAAGCCTCCAAGGATTCTTGAAAAATGGTGATTTTTGGGCATAACTATTCGCAAAAGCTGTCTTTCACGAATAGTTACAAAGAGCAAAGCAGACAACCATTTGCTGGATTTCTGCTTCTCCCCCTGAAATTTAGTGATCGCTTTCCCGCCAAATCTGTCCCAATTCGTTTTCATCATAGCCGGGAGCATTTTCGGTTTCAAAGATTTCGTCAATTTCGATGGCGTTGTATGCCGCGCCGCTTTGGACGCATTTCATACAATTATCACAAATTTTATTTGGATCCAAATCGCAGATTTGGCATTGACCGCAGTCATCGCAGATCTTTCCATCGACGAGCACGCAGAATTTCACTTCCATGGTTTCTCCCCCTTTTCAACGGCGCAAGAGCGCATGCGCCAGATTCGGCACGTCGGTAATGATTGCATCTGCGCCAATGGACAACAGATAAGACATTTCGTCCGGGTCATTGATGGTCCAGTATTGCACGGCAATGTTATGCTTGTGGGCATAGTTCACCAAGCGGGACGTTGCCAGGTTTAAGACATAATCGTCGGTGGGAATTTGCAAGGCTTGAAACCGAAATTGATCGTCTCGGCGTGGCAAATTCAACAGCGAGCAGGCATAAAAACCGGCAACTTCCCGAATACTGGCGCTGCGAAGGATATCGGGATATGCGCAATCCAGATATTCCGTGACATCGTTGTGGAAGGTTCCCACAATTGCGCGGTCCAGGCAATCATACGCGCGAAGAAGCGCATACAACGCATCTACAGCAGCTTGGCCAAGCGATCCGCTGTCTTTTATTTCGATAATATATCGGTATTCGCGGTAGTTTTCCAGGTATGCGAAGACCTGATCCAGACTGGTAATGCGAAGATCATCGGGAATATCTTCGCCGCGAAGCCCCTGATATGGTTTGGAGCCATCCGCCTGCGTGAAGTTCTCCCCCATGTTCAGCGCCTGAAGCTGTGAAAACGTTTTTTGACTGGGCAAAACGCTCGTTTCCCCAAAATAAGAAACCGCGTCGCTGGTTCGATCCAGGGATTCGTCGTGCAACAAAACCAGCACGCCATCCGCGGTAATATGAAGATCAAATTCAAAGATGTCCACCGAAAACTCCGAATTTTCCACACAGTTTTTGAACGCCATCATGGTATTTTCCGGCGCGATTCCACCACCGGAACGATGAGAAGCGATCATGCTGCTTCCTAATGATGTAATAAAAGGATTGGTACAGCCGTCCGTAGAGATAGCGGCAGCCAGCGTATTTCTCGTCACGATCCAATATACTCCTCCAAACAGGATTGCCAAGGCAAGAAAGATGGAAATCAGCCTTTTGAAGATTTTGCCTCGTCGCATCGCGCAGCAATGCCTCCTTTCTTTTTGCCTTTGCATATTGTATCACGCGCAGATTTTTTTCGCAAGCGCGACACAAAATTTTCCACATATTTCCCCGCATGTTTTTCGATGCCGGCGGGAACAGTATGCGTGACCAATCGGAAGGGAGGAAGAAAAATGACGAACGGCTCCTGCGCGATACAGACCAAAAGTTTGACGATTCTGGAGGATCAGATGCAGCACGAATTTCTTGCCTGCGTGAAAGCGGAACATTACGCGAACACGTTTCAGGATGCGTCGCTGAAAGCACTGGCCACCCAACTGGCGAACGGACATCGCCAGCGTTATGACAGACTGCTCAACTATTTGAACAGCCATGCATAAGGAGGAAGAATCATCATGGGCAACTGTAACACGTGCGTTTTGAACGACCAGGACCGGATGGAGGATCTGCTTGCTCAGGAAAAATATCTGATCGGCGCATACTCCACGTTCATTCCCGAGGCAACCTGTCCAGAACTGCGAACGGTTTTGAAGGACAATTTTCAGGATTGCGTGCAAAATCAGTATAGCATCTTTGAGAAGATGACGCAGTTGGGCTGGTATCCAACCCAAAACGCTCCCATGCAGGAAGTGGATGCCGCAAGGCAGAAATTTCAGCAATTGAAACAACGTTTGGGATAAAAAACCGGTTGGTGCAAGGAGTCGCTCCGCAAGGAGCGGCTCTGATTCTTTTCCCGGGAAAAGTTGAACGGATACATGCTTGTTTCTTTTGCATGAAATCTTCTGAAAATACTCGAACGGCGTCGCAAAAGGTGGATTTTTTGTGTTTGTTGTGCTATAATAAAATGCAGGAAACGTTTTTCAATTCACGAAACAATACGGAAGCAAATATTCAAACGAAGGATGGGATTTTCGTGAAGATTTGGAAGGAATTCAAGGATTTTGCTTTTAAGGGAAACGTTATCGACATGGCTGTCGGCGTTATGATTGGTTCTGCGTTTTCCGGAATCGTCACTTCTGTGGTGAACAATTTGTTCACCCCCGTGCTTTCGTTGTTAACAGGCAAGGTAAACTTTGAAGCAGCGTTGAATATCCCCTTGGGCGATGGCCCGGATGCGGCGGTATTTGCGTTGGGCACATTCGTGCAATCCGTGGTAGACTTTTTGCTCATGGCCATCTGTGTGTTTTTGTTCGTGAAGTTTATCGGCAAATTGCGCAAAAAGCCGGAACCGAAGCCCGCGCCACGCCTGTGCCCCTATTGCTTTGGCGAAGTACATAAGGATGCAACGCGTTGTCCCCATTGCACTTCCCCGTTGGATCATTAAGGCATTTCCACAATTGCAATGAAAAAAATATTGCGAGAACGTCTCAGCATTCGCAAGGCGGTTTTCTATGCGATTGTCATGAACGCCCTGCAAATTGTTGCAGTGGTTGTGTTTGCTTTACTTTTATATATGGATGGCGTTTTTTCCCTAGCCAACGGGGTATGGCTGGGGATTTTGGCGTTTGCCATGCTGGTGGTGGTCTGGGGCGCAGTATTGGACATTGGCGAAGCGCTTTCCGCCCAAAAGATAACGCAGCAATCCGAAATGCTGGAGGAAGCCTATGGACAGCTGGAGCAATTAAACGGCACCTTGCGCGCACAGCGCCATGATTTTATGAATCATTTGCAGGTGGTCTTCAGCCTTATGGAAATGCAGGAATACGGCGAAGCGCGGGAATACATCAGCCGTGTCTACGGCGATATTCGCCGCGTGGGCCGCGCACTGCGCACCGGAATTCCCGCGGTGAACGCTTTGCTTGCTGCGAAAATGAGCGATTGCGAGGCGCAAGGCATTCTGTTGGAAACAGAAATTGAATCGAACTGGCAAGAACTGCCGGTACCTGGCTGGGAAATGTGCAGGATTTTGGGAAATCTGATTGACAACGCCATCGATGCCGTAAAAGAGAAGAAAGATCCTTCGCAAAAGCGCATTTGCGTGCGTTTGGACGAGGAAATTCACGCTTATACGTTTTCCGTATCTAACAATGGAGCTGTGATACCGGAAGAAATACGAGAATCTATTTTCAACATGGGGTTTACCACGAAGCGTGCAGGACGTGGAATGGGATTGCACATCGTAACGGAAATCATGAAAAGTCACGGCGGCAGTATTTCCCTGGACTGCACAAAGGGCGAAACTTGCTTTCTGGGTGTGCTGCCCAAGCCTTTGGCAGCACGGGATTCCAGCACGACTTGATCGGATTTCCTCTGGCAAAATGAACTCCGGAAACCAGAAAGGGGATGGATTTTCACATGGATGTGTCCCCATCCTCGCCAAAACAACATAGCGACGCAAGGGGTACAGACCCTTGTTCGGAACAAAATGACGCAAAACAGCCTGGACATTCGAGTGTCCGGGCTGTTCGCCTCGCAGAGCGCACATACAGGGAGTACCCCTGCATGTGCGCCTTGTGCCAAAGAGATTTTGATAATGTACAATAAGTTGCGCAAAAAAGAATAGATATGGTAGGCAGGCAGCTGATAGAATGGAGTTGCAACACAAACATTCGAAAGGAGCCTGGGAACCATGTCTGAGAAGATTGTAACACTGAACGAGGAATTCATCAAGGGGCAGATCAAGGAATTGGTCTGAGGCAGCGTAGAAGAAACGCTGAACGAACTGCTGGAGCAGGAAGCGCTGATTGAGATGTACCTTGCAGGCGTGTCTGTGCGGCGCGTCGAGGACATCACGGAAGCATTGTGGGGCAGCAAGGTATCTCCCGCCACGATCAGCGAGCTGAACAAGAAGGCGTATGTCCACATCGAGGACTGGCGAAACCGCCCGCTGCAGGGCGGAAAGTATCCGTATGTGTACGTGGACGGCATC
>JAQXRL010000204.1 GCA_029218505.1 Eubacteriales bacterium
CCTCCAAAAAGAAAATACCATGAAGCGTGCCCACCTTCTGGCAGACGCAAACCTTCATGGTATGCTTATTCTTCTTTATTATAGCACACGTCCCGTCCATCCGTCAAGGAAATTTCCATTATTCCCTGCCGGCCGACTGCAACTTGATCGCCCGGCGATTGCGCACTTCTTCATCCATGGGTTGAATGTCGCCCGCTGCGGTAAGCGCAATTTTGGTGAACATCGGCCCGAGAATTTCGTATATCAGAACCGCAAACAGCGTGATATTGCGGATCAACGAACCTTCCGCGCCGCCAAGCTCCATGGCGGTAATGCACATTCCCAAGGCCACGCCCGCTTGGGGCAGCAGCGTGATGCCCAAATATTTTACGACGTTCGGGTCGCAATGGGTCGCCTTCGCGCTGATGTATGCGCCCACATATTTGCCCACGGAGCGCGTCAGGATGTACACCACGCCAATGAGCACCACCAGCATATCGCCAAATACACCCAGTTCCAATTCCGCGCCGCTGATGACGAAAAACAGCGTAAACAAGGGCGCGGTCCAGCGGTCCGATTTCTCCATCAAATCCGCCGACAATGGACACAGGTTGCAGAAAACCGTTCCCAGCATCATGCACACCAGCAGGGAGGAAAAGCCGACGTGCACCTGTCCAACCCGAAAGTTCAACATGGACAGCGCAACCGTGAGGATCACAAACCCAATTGTGAGGCTGAGCCGGTTGGAATTGGAATTGAAGAATCGTTCCATCTGCGTCAGGAGCACGCCCATCAGCGCGCCCAATCCCAGGGACAGCACAATTTCCAGAATTGGCTCCAGCACAATGGAAATTACGTTAAACGCGCCGCTGAGCATGGCCTTGGCAACGCCGAAAGAAATGGCGAATACCACCAGGCCCACCGCGTCGTCCAGCGCTACGACGGGCAGCAGGATGTCCGTGACCTTGCCCTTGGCCTTGTATTGCCGAATGACCATAAGCGTGGCGGCAGGCGCCGTAGCGGTGGCAATGGCTCCAAGGGTAATGGCGGCGGGAACCGGCAATTTGTCCGGCATGGCGCAATGCAGCCCCAACAGCGCGGCATCCACCAGCAGCGCAGCCAACAGTCCTTGCACGATGCCCACAACCGTGGCCTGCCGGCCCGTTTCCTTCAGCTGCGAAAGGCGAAATTCATTGCCGATGGCAAAGGCAATAAACCCCAGCGCCACATCGGAAATCACGTCCAGCCTTTCCACGGCTTCCATGGATGTAAAGCCCAATCCCTCCACGCCCAGTGCGCCCAGGCAATATGGGCCAATGAGAATGCCGGTAATCAGATATGCCGTAACGGCGGGCAGCTTGAGCTTTTTGGTAAAACGCGTCATAATCAGTCCGGCGATGAGCGCTACGCCCAGGGATAACAGCGAAGTCATGATTCTCGCTTCCATTCGTACGTATTTCTTCCAACAAAACATCCGGGTTGCGCGCAACCCTTTCGCGTTTTCGAAGCAGTGTCCATTATAAACCAACAGGCTGCTCTGTCAACGGTTCTGATGCTAATTCCCTCGAAAAATTTCGTCGGTTTCCGGGCGCGTCCGGGTAAGAATCGCGTCCGGAATGGCGTCCGCCGCCATTTGAGCGGCTGTTTCGGAGGAAAACGCGCCAAACACGGTGGATCCGCTGCCCGTCATGCGCACAAAACTCGCGCCCAGACGGCGTAAGTTTTCCATGGCAGCGCCGATTTCCGGCATCAATTCCATGGCGGGCGCTTCCAACGCGTTTCCGGATTGCACCCATGCGCGCTCCAAATTTCCGGAATGCAGCGCGGATGCAAGATCCGGAATAGAAAGCACCGCGTCTTGCCGGGGCGCCCGGTCGTATTGGGCAAATACCTGCGGCGTCGATAATCCCCTGCCGACGCGCACCAGAACCATTGGCACGGAAGGCATGTCCGGCATGGCGGAAATCCGTTCGCCCTTGCCCTGAACCCTGGCCATTCCGCCCTGCATGCAAAATGGAACGTCTCCTCCCAGCGACGCACCGATTTGCATCAGCCGTTGCATGGGGATGTGAAGATTCCATAGCCTATTCAACGCCAGCAGCGTGGCCGCGCAATCCGCACTGCCGCCGCCCAAGCCGGCGCGCATGGGAATGTTTTTGACCAAATGAATGCGCGCGCCGTTGCGCTGTCCGGTGAAGGCGTTTAAGGCATTGGCCGCACGCATCACCAGGTTTTTTTCTCCCACGGGCAGCTTCTGCCCGGAAATGCTCAGCCCCAGCCAGCGGGAATTTTCCAAAATCAGTTCGTCATGCAACTCCAGGGATTGCATCAGCATGTCCAATTCATGATATCCGTCCGGCCTGGCGCCCAAGATTCGCAGCGACCAATTGATTTTCGCATATGCGCGTTGCGTAATTCTCATAGATCCTCCCGAAGAAATGCTGCGCGTATTTTACCATTTTTGTGTTAAAATCAGGCGCAGGCCTTGCAAAATGCCAGGAATGGGCTATAATAAAATTGCGATGATGGAAAGTGTGTGGATTGCATGCCCATGCAGAGAGTCCGCGGCTGGTGAGAGCGGATGCGGCGCGTCCATGCTTCCGTTCCGGAGTTCCCGGCGAGGAGTCGGGCGGCTGCGTCCGATACTGCGCATGAGAGAGGTGGGTCTTGCCCGCCTGAAACCGGGTGGTACCACGGCAAAATGTCGTCCCTGCAATGTCAGGGGCGTATTTTTTTAGGAGGAGATCGCATGTTAGACATCAACCTGATTCGTTCCAATCCCGATTTTGTCCGAGACGCCTTGAAAAAGCGCGAATACGACGTGGATTTTTCGGAATTGCTTTCCTGGGACGCCAGACGGCGTGCGCTGATGACCGAAAACGAAAACCTCAAGGCCCTTCGCAACAAGAAGAGCAAAGAAATTCCCATGCTGAAAAAGCAGGGATTGGACGCTACGGAAGCGTTGAACGCTCTGAAGGAAATTTCCGACCGGATCACCGAAATGGATCAGGAGCAATCCGCGCTGGAGGAAAAGATCAACAAATTCGTGTTGGCGCTGCCCAACCTGCCCGCTGACGACGTGGTTGCCGGCGGAAAGGAAAACAACCGCGTGATCAAAACTTTTGGCGAAAAGCCGGTTCTGCCCGCAAACGCCAAAAATCACGTGGATTTGTGCACCAGCCTGGGACTGATCGATTACGAACGCGGCGTCAAAATGGGCGGCAATGGATACTGGCTGTATACCGGCGAAGGCGCGAAGCTGGAATGGGCGCTGCTGAATTACTTTATCACGGAGCACATCAAGGACGGTTATACGTTTATGTTGCCGCCCCATTTGCTCACCTACGAATGCGGGCTTACCGCCGGACAATTCCCCAAGTTTGAGGAGGATGTGTTCCGCCTCACGGAGGAAGGCTTCCATTTCCTGCTGCCCACCGCCGAAACCGCGCTGATCAACCTGTATCGCGGGGAAATTCTGAACGAAGCGGATCTTCCCAAAAGATTGTTTGCGTATACGCCGTGCTACCGTCGGGAAGCGGGCACCTATCGCGCCAGCGAGCGCGGCATGATTCGCGGCCATCAATTCAACAAAGTAGAAATGTTTGGCTACACCCGTCCCGAAGATTCCGACGCCATGCTGCAGGAGCTCATCGGCAAGGCTTGCCGCCTGGTGGAAGGCCTTGGATTGCACTATCAGCTGTCCAAGCTGGCCGCGGGCGACTGTTCCGCGTCCATGGCCACCACCTATGACATTGAACTTTGGATTCCCAGCATGAATGAGTACAAGGAATGCTCCTCTGTGTCCAATGCAAAGGACTATCAGGCCCGCAGAGGCAACATTCGCTTCCGCCGCGCCGATACCAAGAAGATCGAGTACGTCCATACCCTCAACGGATCCGGACTGGCCACCAGCCGTCTGCTGCCGGCCATTGTGGAACAATTCCAACAGGAGGACGGCAGCGTGATCGTGCCGGAAGCGTTGCGTCCCTTCTACGGCAAGGACGTCATTACCCGTCCCTGACCGGATTGGAACGATTCCGCATGATAAAGTCAAACCACCCGTTGAACGGGTGGTTTGACCAAGCCCTATCATGGCTTCACGCTTGTGGCAGCCCTCGAAAGAGGGCATCGAAATGATGATCAATCGCACGCTTTGCTTCGCAAATCCCCGGTCCGGGGATTCAACTTGCGCTTTATTCGTACTTGTGCAACTTTGATAGGCTGTTCTTCCTGGTGGAGCCACATCGACCATGTGGCTCCATGTCTTTTGCCTGCCACGAGATGTCGCATGGGAAACGACGGCGAGGACGTCATTTCCGGCGTTCCCTTGGCGCTTATGTTGCTGGATTTTCTGAAATTGCCTGGGGTGCTTCCTGCCGGCTTCTTCCGTCATATTTGTTCAGGGCTCGATTGATGGCGCAAAGCACTCCGTGAATGGAGGCCACGGACACGCTGGCGTGAATTCCCACGCCAAAGACGTCCTGCCCCTGATATTTCAGCTGGATATACGCGCAAGCCTTTGCGTCGGAACCCGCGCCGATGGCATGTTCGTGATAGGATACAAAGGTAAAGCCGTCAATATGCTCTCCCCGCATCGCCGAAAAGAACGCGTCAATTGGACCGTTTCCTTCGCCGTGAATTGCGCGGGATGTTCCGCCCACACGGATGGCGCCATCAAAATATACGGCGGTGCCGCCTTCCGCGATGCGCACATCCTCCAGACAATAGGGGGATTCCACGCCCTGATATTCCCGCAAAAACAAATGCAGAATTCTCTCCGGAGGCAGTTCCGTGCCCAGCAGATCCGCTTCGCGCTTCACCAATTGTCCAAATTCCGGGTGCATAGCCCTCGGCAGATTGTAGCCAAAGCGCGTTTGCATCACAAAGGCAGCTCCGCCTTTGCCGCTTTGGGAATTGATGCGAATAATGGGCTCGTAATTGCGGCCCACATCCTGAGGATCCATGGGCAGATACGGCACGCGCCACACGTCCTCCGGATGATTCCGCTGGTATTCCAGACCCTTGCGAATGGCGTCCTGATGGGAACCGGAAAATGCGGTGAACACCAAATCGCCCGCGTATGGAGCGCGTTCGTATACATGCATGCGCGTACAGCGCTCATACGTTTCCCGCACGCGATCCACCTGGCTGAAATCCAATCCGGATGCAATGCCATGGCTCTCCAAATTCAGCGCCAGCGTGACGATGTCCACGTTGCCTGTGCGTTCGCCATTGCCGAACAGCGTTCCTTCAATGCGTTCCGCCCCTGCAAGCATCGCCAGTTCCGCCTCCGCAATGCCCGTGCCGCGGTCGTTGTGCGGATGCACGGACAGAATCACATTTTCCCGGCCCCGCAGGAAGCGGTGTACCTGTTCGATGCGGTCCGCATATTCGTTGGGAAGCGTCTTTTGCACCGTGGAAGGCAGGTTGATAATGATCTTGTCCTCCGCGCTGGCTCCATATTCTTCAATGACCGCTTCCAGCACGCGCATGGCAAACTCCGGCTCCGCTTCCGTAAAGCATTCCGGCGAATACTCAAAGCGCACGCCTTTCCCGCCGTCCGACCTGTGGGCAGCCAATTCCCGAATCATGGCGATTTGGCGAACGGCCAGATCGATGCAACCCGCCTCGTCCGTCTGATACACCACCTGGCGGAACATGGGCGAGATATTGGTATACAAATGAAAAATCGCATTCCGCGCGCCTTCAAGCGCTTCAAACGTGCGGTGAATCAGCTGGCCGCGCGCTTGGGTGAGTACCTGTACCGTCACGTTTTCCGGAATCAAATCCCGTTCGATCAACGCGCGCGCCGTATCAAATTCCGTTTGGGACGCGCTGGGAAAGCCAATCTCAATTTCCCGAAATCCCAACTGCACCAGCAGGCGAAACATCGACAGCTTCTCTTCCACGCTCATCGGTTCCACCAGCGCCTGATTTCCGTCCCGCAAATCCACCGCGCACCACGTCGGCGCCTTTTTCAGCCGTCTGGACGGCCACTGTCTGTCCGGCAAGTTCAATGCCGGAAGCGGTTCATATCGCTGCATGTGCGTCACATCCCCCTGTATGGCGAAATCCCATCTGTTCGTTTGCGCAAAAAACGCCTGCACCCCACATGGGGCGAAGGCGTGCTTCGCGGTACCACCCAATTTCACCAAAATGGCAATCTTCCTGTCTGTAACGGGACAATCCGTTCTTTGCTGTGCGCAGAGAAAGCTCCGGGGTGAGTTATACACATCCGCGTCCGCCGCCGGGTTTCAGCGCTGCCGGCTCTCTTTGGGCGGTATCGCGGCGTCTTGGCCCCTTCTTTGCCTGTGGCAACATTATAACGGGCAGACGTTTTGTTGTCAACGGTTTTGGGAAAAACTTTCCGTTTGCTCGCGAATGTGTTTGTCATGGAACGGGTTTTGTGGTATCATAAGAGGCAGAAAAGCAATTGAGGAGATGCAACGTGGCGCTGTTTGAATTTTCCCAGGGGGCTGCAATGTTTGACGTTACCCCCATTGAAAACATGTTTTTGTTGGAATACTTGCCTTCCGTACCAGAGGGGTTCTTGCGCCCATATCTGTATGCCAGAATGTTGGCTTTGCATCCGGAATTGGGCGACACGCTGGAGGACATCGCCCGGGCGCTGCGCATGGACGTTGCCGACGTGGAAAACGCGTTTCTTTTCTGGGAACGCCAGGGATTGATGCAAAAGATGGCCTCCAATCCTCCCGCGTATCATCTGCTGCCGGTGCGCACGGCCACGTCTGCTCCCAATACGCCCAGCAATCGGGAATATTACGAATATCGGGATTACACCGCCGCCCTGCAGGCGATTTTTGGCGCGGAGGATTTGCTGCACCCACAGGAATACCGCCTGGCCAACGATTGGCTGAACGTGCTGGGGCTTTCCCAGGAGGCGGTTCTGTTTCTGGTGGAAAATGAGAAAAAACGTTCCAAGGCCAAGCGTGCTGCCACGGTGTTCCGCCGGGTAGACAAGCTGGCGGCGGGACTGGCGGATCGTGGCGCGCACACGTTCGAGGAAGTGCGCAAACTCATCGCCATTGACGAGGATGGCATGAATTTGGCCGCGGCCGTGTTGAAGCGTCTGTCCATCCATCGATCGCCCACAGAGGATGAACTGCGTCTGGCGCAAAAATGGCTTTCTCAATGGCATTGCACGCGGGAAAGCGTGTTGGAAGCATGCGAGGAAACCGTGCGATCCCGCCAACCCAGCTTCGCCTATTTGGATAAGATCCTGTCTACGCGCCGGCAGGATCCGGAAGGCGCGTTTGCGTCCCTAAAGCGCGTTCTGGCGGAGCTCGGCTCCTCCGCCGGCCCGACGCCGGATCAATTGAAGCGCTATGCAAGTTGGCGCGCCATGGGGTTTGCGGAGGATACCATTCAATTGGCCGCCGTGCAGCTCAATCGCCGCAAACGCCACAGCTTCGAGGATTTGGAATGGCTGCTGGGCAAATGGGCGGAACAAAAGCTGTATTCTCCGGAAGCGGCAGAGGAATATGTTCGCAAAAATTCCGCCCTGCGGCAACAGGTACGCGCCCTGTTGGAACGCGCCGGAACGGAGCGAAATCCCTCTTTGGCAGACATTGCCCTGCTGGAACAATGGCAGGGGCGTTACACCCAGGAATTGATCGAATGCGCGGCGGATTGTGCGCGCGGCACGCAGCTTCCCATGAAATATATGCAAAAACTGCTGGAATCATGGTCGGCTGCCGGCATTCAGGACGTCGCATCCGCCTTGGCGCAGCACAAGGCCGCAACGAACGCCCATCACGCCGCAGCCACTTCCGGCGCAGCGTCAAATCCTGCGTTGAATTATCAACAGCGCACCTACACCTCCGATGATTTTGGCGACGACTTCTTCTTTGATCCGGAAAAGCAACGATATGGAGGCGATGCAACATGACGCGACCGGAAATTGTTCGGGAACTTCTTTCGGAATACGAAAAACGCCGTCAGGAGAATCGTTCGGAGCAGGAAGCGCGCATCGCCGATGTCTGCCGGCGAGATCCGGCAATTGCGCGTTTGCGGGAAGAAAGCACCCAGCTGGCCTTTTCCACAATGCGCCAAATTCTTTCCGCTTCCGGCGACGCCAGGAACATTGCGGAAGCCATGAAGCAACGCGGGTTGGCCATCAATCAGGAGATTCGCAGCAGATTGGGGGCTTTGGGGCTTCCCAAGGACTATTTGGACGAACGCTATCAATGCGCCGCATGTCAGGATACGGGCTACATTGGCGACGCGCCTGCCCGGCCATGCGCGTGTCTGGAAGCGCGCATTCGGGAGCGCATGGTCCGGGACATGACCCAGGCCGGGTTTTCAGCGCAACGGTTTGAATGCTTCGACGAACAATTTGTCCCCGAGGAAGGTGGGCAGCGCCGGCAAATCATGGCCGTACGGGACGCGTGCCGCGATTATATTGAACAATATCCTCATTATCCTTATCGCAACTTGCTGCTGACTGGCGCCGGCGGCTTGGGCAAGACATTCCTGCTGAACTGCGTGTATGCGCGCGCATTGGAAAAAGGCGTGGGCGCGCTTCGGGTAACGGCGTTTCGCATGCTGGAAGCCATGCGGAAACGCCATATGGGCGCGGACAGCGAGGATGACCAGGATTTCAACGCCATGTTGGAAACTCCGCTTCTTTTCTTGGACGATCTGGGCACGGAACCAATGCTGCGGAATATTACCGTAGAGTACCTGTTCGCGTTGTTGAATGAACGGATGGCTGCGGAGCGCCACACCATGATCGCCACCAATTTGACGCCCCTGC
>JAQXRL010000205.1 GCA_029218505.1 Eubacteriales bacterium
CGAGAACGCATACCTTGGATCACGTCCGCAATATTGGCATCATGGCGCATATCGACGCCGGAAAAACCACAACCACGGAGCGCATTCTGTATTATACGGGACGCACATACCGCATTGGCGAGGTTCATGAAGGCATGGCCACGATGGATTGGATGGAGCAGGAACAGGAGCGCGGCATTACCATTACCTCCGCCGCCACGACCTGCGAATGGCGCGGACATCAGATCAACATCATCGACACGCCAGGCCACGTTGACTTTACCGTCGAAGTGGAGCGCTCTTTGCGCGTGCTGGACGGCGCCGTAGCCGTGTTCTGTGCCAAGGGCGGCGTAGAGCCGCAGTCCGAAACTGTGTGGCGCCAAGCCACCAAGTACGGAGTACCCCGCCTGGCATATGTAAACAAGATGGATATCATGGGCGCGGATTTCTACCGCGTGGTGGATATGATGCGCGAACGTTTGCATGCCAATGCCGTGCCCATTCAGCTTCCCATTGGTTCAGAAGCGAGCTTTGTCGGCCTGGTGGATTTGATTAAGATGAAGGCCGAGATTTATGTGGATGAACTGGGCACCACTATGGATGAGACGGATATTCCCGCAGATATGCTGGATGCCGCTCAGGAAGCCCGCGCGCGAATGGTGGAGGCAGCGGCGGAAGCGGACGACGAGCTCATGATGAAATACCTGGACGGCGAAGAATTGACCGAACAGGAAATCCGTTATGGCATTCGCAAGGCAACCATTGCAGGCACGTTGAATCCCGTGCTATGCGGCACTTCTTATCGGAATAAGGGCGTTCAGCCTTTGCTGGACGCTGTGGTGGACTTTTTGCCATCTCCGATTGACATTCCGCCGGTAAAGGGAACCCTGGCCAAGACCGGCGAAGAAGTGGAGCGAATTGCTTCTGATGACGAGGCGTTTTCTGCATTGGCGTTCAAGATCATGGTGGATCCCTACGTCGGCAAGTTGGCCTTTTTCCGCGTGTATTCGGGCACGCTGAAGACGGGAAGCTATGTATACAATTCCACAAAGGGAAAACGGGAGCGCATTGCCCGTATCCTTCGTATGCATGCGAATCACCGGGAGGAAATCGATGAGATTTGTGCCGGCGATATTGCGGCTGCCGTTGGATTGAAGGAAACGACCACCGGCGATACGCTTTGCGCGGAAAACAAACCTTTGATTCTGGAATCCATGGAATTTCCGGATCCCGTAATCCGCGTGGCAATCGAGCCCAAGACAAAGGCCGGCGCGGACAAGCTTGGCTTGGCGTTGATGCGTTTGGCGGAAGAAGACCCCACCTTTAAGACATACACGGACGAATCTACGGGTCAGACAATTATCGCGGGTATGGGCGAATTGCATTTGGAGATCATCGTGGATCGTTTGCTGCGGGAATTCAAGGTGGAAGCCAAAGTTGGCAAGCCGCAAGTGGCATACAAGGAATGCATTCGCCGCAAGGCAAAAGCAGAAGCGCGTTATGTGCGTCAAACGGGCGGACATGGCCAGTATGGACATTGCGTGATCGAGCTTTCCCCCAGACAGCCTGGCGAAGGCTATTTGTTTGAAAACAAGATCGTGGGCGGCGTCATTCCGAAGGAGTATATTGCGCCGATTGATCAGGGAATCCGTGAAGCCGCAATGAGCGGCATCATTGGTGGGCATGAAGTCGTCGATTTCTGTGCTACCTTGTTGGATGGCTCCTATCATGAGGTTGATTCCAGCGAGATGGCATTCAAAATTGCCGGTTCCATGGCGTTCAAGGAGGCTTTGCAGAAGGCGGATTGTGCGCTGCTGGAGCCGATGATGAAAGTGGAAGTTGTCGTTCCGGACGAGTACATGGGCGACGTAATGGGAGATATTTCCTCCCGGCGCGGGCGCGTAACCGGAATGGACATGCATGCGGGCATGCATTCCATCGACAGCATTGTCCCGTTGAGCGAAATGTTTGGTTATGCCACGGATCTGCGCAGCAAGACCCAGGGCCGCGGCACGTATTCTATGCAATTCGCGCACTATGAAGAGGTTCCCGCGAGTATCGCGGAAAAAATTCTAGGCAAAAAATAAGAACAAGCAAACAGGAGGGTACTTCTCATGGCGAAGGCAAAATTTGAACGCAACAAGCCGCATGTAAACATCGGCACGATTGGTCACGTCGACCACGGCAAGACGACGCTGACGGCGGCGATCACGA
>JAQXRL010000206.1 GCA_029218505.1 Eubacteriales bacterium
TTATCATGTGTTGAAAATCATTATAAAAAACAAGAAAAACCCTTGTAATCACTGGATTTTCCAGCAACTACAAGGGTTTTTTATGGCGGAGAAGGAGGGATTCGAACCCTCGAACGGCTTTTGACCGTTACACGATTTCCAGTCGTGCGCCCTCGACCAAGCTAGGCGACTTCTCCAAATATTTTGCTTTCCCAACCAGAGAATTCATGATTGCCGAACGAAAGTATTTTATCACAGCAGGAATAAAAAGTCAATACCCTTATGCAATTTTCATCCAGAAGATTTGCCTGGCCGCACATAGAAACCGAATCGTTCCCCCAAAGACAACCTCAAAGCATATTCTTGATTGCTGATTTGCAACAATTACAGACAAAAGTCCCACGTTTTTTGTCAACAGCCCATTTTTGCCGAATCGCCACAGCATAATTCGCAAGCAACGCTCCCTATTCCCCAAATTGATTTTGCGGATTCCAGCATCCGCCCGCAATTCATATTGTTGCATTGCGCCGTCTGGTTTGCAATCCTGCATACAGCATCACGCCGCAAAAGGAATGCAGCCTTGACACAGGCGCGTATTCGCGTTAAAATAAAGTATCGTGTTTTCTGATTCTGAGATCGAGGTGTCTTCCATGGAAAACTCATTTTACGAAATTCATGTTGCGGGATTGACCCGCCAGCTGCCCCTCTGCCCGTTAAATGATAAGCTGACCATTGCAGGATTTGTCATTTTTGGCGATCCGGAACTTACCGTGGCCTGCGCCCGGGAGTTGAACAAGCGTGCGCCACAACATGACATTATGATCACCGCCGAATCCAAGGGCATCCCCCTGATTCACGAAATGGCTCGCCAGGCCGGCGAATCCCGCTATGTGCTGGCGCGCAAATCGGTAAAGGTTTACATGAAGGACGTCTTTTCCACCGGCGTGGATTCCATCACCACGGAACATCACCAAACGCTCTTCCTCAGCGGCGCTGATGCCGATTTGCTGCGCGGACGCCGCGTGCTGATCGTGGATGACGTTATCTCCACCGGCGAATCCTTGAAGGCCATTGAAAACCTGGTTCGTGATGCCGGCGGTCAGGTCGTTGGCCGCATGGCCATTCTCGCTGAAGGAGACGCTACGCGTCGGGATGACATTGTCTATTTGGAAAAGCTTCCCCTGTTTGACGCCCAGGGCAATCCCCTGGATTGACGCGGCTTTCCCGCATGCAAAGGAGAGCACGCCGTCTTTGAAACACACACAGAAAGGCCCGACGCGCACAAACGCAGCGTCGGGCCTTTCCTATGGAAGCCGAACAGGCATTAAAAATCCCCCAGTTCAACTGGGGGCGGAGAAGAAATCGCTTTCGCAAAAGACATGGAGCCACATGGACAATGTGGCTCCAAACGGAATAAAAAGCTGCCGTAATTGTACAAATGCGAATAGAACACAATTTGAATCCCTGGAAAGGGGATTTGCGAAGCACAGAGTGTGATTGATCATCATCTCGATGCCCTCTTTCGAGGGCGACCACTGGAGTTCAGCCTTGATAGGGCTTGGTCAAACCACCCGTTCAACGGGTAGTGATGACTTTACGCAAAATATGCCCGCATGTCTTTCACGCGATATGCACCGTCGGCACGCGAAATTTCTACGGTAAGCCGCGCGGTTCGAATGGTTGGAAACACGCAAACGGCTTTATGCCCCATGGTGCAGCCTTGATACACGCACACGCGTTTTGCAGTGTAATGCGGCAGATGGGCATACACGCGAAATTCCTCAATGTGTTCCCCATCTGTGAGGTCTTCTTCCAGTACCACGCGATTCACCAATGCATTTTCCGCCGCCTGAATGGAAAAACTGTCCGGCTTCTCGTCCGGCGCCAGAGGGGAGAAACCCGGCACCGGCGCGCCATAGCGACGGCGAATCTCCCGGCCAAATTCCGCAAGGCGGGCGGCATCCTTTTCCGGCAACATGCCGCGGCTGTCCGGCCCAATGTTCAACAGCAAATTCGCGCCCCGTCCCACGGACATTTCATACATGCCCATGAGTTCCTCCACGCTCTTGATCTTGTCCTCATTCTCTTCACAGTCAAACCAGGTATTCCGCATCATGCAATCGCATTCCGCCGGCAAAAACCGCACGCCCTCCAGGTCAAGCGGCCGCGTGGCGTTCATGGAAAAATCCAGCCGCCGGACATTGCTGGTATTGGGCATATCCGCATAGCCATCCTCGTTGCCCACCCATCGGGTGTCCGGATCCCACATTTCGAAGACCAGGATCTCCGGCTGCATGCGGCGAATTTCCGAAACAATGCGCGCCCGATCATATTCGTGATTTTCCGAACCACATCCGTCAAACCACAAATAATCAATTTTGCCGTAATTGCTCAACAATTCGCCGATTTGGCCAATGAAATAATCGTCGTATTCCCGATCGTTTTCAAAGGACACCTTTCCGCCCCATTGCGCGGGAGAATAGTATAGCCCAACCTTGACGCCATACTTGCGGCACGCCGCCACATACTCCGCTACCACGTCGCCTTCGCCGTTTTTCCAGGGCGAGGCCTTCACGGAATAATCCGAATACTTGGTGGGCCAATTGGCAAATCCGTCATGATGTTTGCACACCAACACCGCGTATTTTGCCCCCGCATCCCGAATGGCGCGAATCCAGCCATCGCAGTCCAGCCGTTCCGGGTTGAACGCAGAAGCGGGCATTTCCCGATTGTCCCAATCCTTGTGTCCCCGAAAAAAGCTGCGAATTCCAAAGTGAAAAAACACGCCAAATTCCCAGTCCAGAAATTCCAGTTGCTTCTTTTCCGGAATGATCTTCTGATCGCCCATCGCCAAACCCTCCTGAAGTCAAATCCCATGAACCGAAGAATCCGCTCGCTTAAATCTCGATTTGCAATCCGTCCCAGGCCACCGAAAGCCCCTTGTCCGCCAGCATTTCCACATATTGATCGTGGGGCGGCGTCCAGTGGGGCGACATATGGGTCAGATACATGCGTTCATCGTGCTTCCAGCATCCGTTTTCCCGCAACAATTTCTGGAAGCGAAGGTTCTTCTCCAAACTCATGTGTCCGTCCAAGCTGGCGCCCAGGCCCAGCGTGCCCTCCATAATGACGCAATCATACTTTTGAGAAAGCACGATCGCCAACATGTCCTCGTCATATCCGCCGGTATCGGTGGCGTACAGCAGGGTTTTGCCGCCGCGCGTCAAAATATAGTTGTGGCAAAAGCCTGCATACCCATGCTGTGCCCGAATGGGCGCAAACGTCACGTCTCCACTGACATATTCGTTGCCTTCCCGGATTTCATGATACGCCACCTGTTGCGGAGACGGCTCGTCAAAAATCTGCGGACGGATTCGCATCAGCGCGTGTTTCGTCGCGCGGTTGCCGTACACATCCAATGTGGGCACCGATGTAAAGCGAGGCGCGCTGCGCTTCATTTTTTCCGACAGCGGCAACGCGAAAAACGTTTCATCCGTCTGCGACTGATCATTGTGCCCGCCAAAACGCCACCACAACACCTGGGAGGAAAGATGATCGTCATCCGAATGGGTGATGAGCAGTCTGCGCACCCGTGCCAGAGAAATTCCCAGCCGGGCTGCCGTAACCGGGCAGGTGTCGTTCATGTCCAGAAGCGTGTCGTCATCCAACAGCGTCGCCGTGTTGGTGCGAATGTTGCGCCCGCCATGCTCCCGGGCATAGGTGCAATTGGGACATTCACAGTACAGGCCGGGATAACCTTCTCCGGCGCCAGTGCCCAAAAATGTAATTTTCATCTTGCCTTGTCCTCCAGCATACGCCAAAACTGTACGGATGCGCGATAGCCTTCTGCCGGCGTTTCCAGCGGAAAGCCCGTTGTTTCAAACGTGACGGGACCATTATACCCAATATCATCCAACGCGTCAATGACTCCCGGCCAATTGACCGTACCCAGGCCCACCGGCCAATGCAGATCCGGATGCCTTCCCGGCATCCCCGCCGGCCCCACATTGTCGTGGAAGTGCGTTTCCACCAGGTTTTTTCCCGCCATGCGCACATATTCCGCAACATTCTGTCCATCCAAATGGGCATGTCCGGCATCCAGGCATACGCCGACATTTTCCATGCCGATGCGCCGGACGATCTCCAGCTGATCCTCCATGCTTCCCAGGCAGAGCATCGGCGCCACGTTTTCCAGCGCCAAAGATATGCCCCAGGGTTTGGCCATCTCCGCAAAGGCGCGCAGGTTTTCCGCAATTCTTTCCATCAGTCCTTCCCGCCCCAGCAGATTTTCCAGCCGCCTGCCTTCCGCCAGCACGCCGTTGTTGCCGCTGCCCGGCAGCCATCCCGCATGCACCACAAACGCCCGCGGCTTCCATGCGCCAAAGCCTTCCACCGTCCGGCGCATGCCCTCCAAAATTCTCGCATTTTCCCCAGCATCCTGGGAATACGTACAGCCCGCATAATGAAACGACGTAACGCGCATCTGGCGGCGTTCCAATTCCTTTGCCACGAAGTCAATGAACGCCTGCATGTTCTTGTCAATTTCCAGGCCGCCAATGCCGTCGTGCCCGATATCGCGGATTCCGGCCGCCTGCACGGCGTCCAGCTTGCGCCGTACCAGATCCTGATCCAAGGGCGCATCCGCTTTCCGCACCACCAATTCCTGATAAAACGACAATTCCCTTCTCATCTTCACGATTCCTCTATTGCGTTATGCCTTCCACACAGCCTTCTCCGGCAAGCCGTTTCAGCACTTGGCAAACGCCATGGGAGGCCCGCTGGGTCGCCAAATATCCGCCGTTTGCCAACACGGCTTTCTGCACCTGGCGCGAGGAATTGGATACCGTGCCGCTGCGGAACCCATAGCGTCCATCCAGCATGCTGACGTCGTTGTCGGAATCTCCAAAGGCAATCACCTGTTCCGGCTTCAGCCCAAAAAACTTTGATGCGTGCAGCAGCGCCGCGCCCTTGCCCGTCCCCGCAGGAACCACGTTGAGCATCATGCGGTTGCGATGCAATTGAACGTCCCGTCGTTGTCCCAACAGTTCCTGCAGCACTTTCTGCGCGCCCGCGGCCATCTCCTCCGAGGGATAATGGGCTTCCAAACCGAAATCGGAAAACAAGATCCAATTGTGAGAACGAAAACCCGCCCGTTCCGTCGCTTCCAGCCAGCCCGTCACCTCGCCGGCATACTTGGCGCAAAAATCCATGGTTTTTTCCCGCACGGCAGCGTTCCATTGGACGTCTTCCGTCCAAACGCCGTCCGCTTGATAATGCAGGTAATTTTCCCGGCGAATGTAGTAATTGGGAAACGGCATTCCCCATTCCACGCCCGCCACGGTGAGAATATCCTTCATTGGCCACACATCCCGGCCGCTGACCAGTCCAACCCACGCGCCGTTTGCGATCATTTCCCCAAACAGGCGCCTCGCCTCCGGGTCCAATTCATAGCCGCCCTGGGGCGGATAGTCCACCAGCGTTAAATCAAAATCCAACGCCGCCATGCGAATCTTTTCCATGGGATCATCCTTCACATTGCGTTATATTCTTCCGTAAGTTTTTGCCCAATTTGGTAAAGCAGCAAAACCGCCTGCAACCGCAAGTTCTCCTCCGGAATGCGAATGACAAAATTGTGGGTTTCAAAATTGAACGTCCCCGCATATCCCGCATCCTTCAACGCGCGCAGCACGTTCTCCCAGCGGATGTTGCCGAAATATGGCGCCAGATGATCGTCGCCGCGCCCTGCGTTGTCCGCCACGTGCAATGCCTTCAGCCGCGAACCCAGGCGGCGAATCTCCCCGCATTGGTCGATGGCCGGATTCAGATTTGCGTGGCCGGTGTCCCAACAGACGCCGATATTCACGTTTCCGTAATGGTCCAGAATCTCCATCAACGCCTGGGCGTCCCGGCACACGCAATCGCCCGGAGTGTTTTCCACCGCCATTCCCACGTGGTGCTCCAGACACATGGCGTGAATCCGGTCGAACATGCGCAGGGTATCATCCCGTCTGGCGGAATCCGGATATGCATGCCACACCAGCCACTGTACCCCCAACATTTCCGCGCCCAGGATGGACCGCTGAATCATCTTCCAGGATTCCGCTTCGTCAATGCCGAAGGCGCGCGCCTGATCCACCTCAAACATGTGTCCATGCGCCTGATAAAACGAAATCCCGTTCCGTTCGGCGAACTTCGCCACGCCCGACAGCCAGGCTTCCCAATCGTCCCGGCGCAAACAAGCGTCCTCGCCCCGCACATAATCCACAAAATTGAAGTCAAAGCATCGGAAACCCACGCTGCGCAAGGTGGAAAGCTGCTCGATTGTGGAGTATCCATAATCCGGATGCAGGCCGTCTTTCGTACGCATCATGATATTCGGAGAAGTGGACAAAATCATTGCGCTACGCCTCCCTTTGCAGGTACACCGGGTTGGTAAACGCCGCAAACCCAGAGGTCATCAGCGGTTCAAAGCAGTGATCATCCTGGGGCCATTCTCCGCCTTGCACCCGCATCCGGGCCACAGCCCATATCGCGTCCTCCGGCAGGAGCACATCCGCTTCCATCTGCGTGGCGCCATGGGCGGGAATTTCCGCCACCACGAAACCGTTCGCCACCACGTCCACCATTTCCATGGGCGTCGCGCTTTGAACGGAAACATGCGCCACACGTGTTTCTCCCGGCTTTGTACAAAGTTTGTCGCCCATGCCCACGCCGTTCACCGTCAGAAAAATCGCTGCGCCGGGCCAGCGCGCGCTGAAGCAATGGCCGCTTTCCAATCCGCGCAGAATGTTTTCCGGCGTCAAGGCGTCTCCCACGTACACGCAGGTTCCCTTTTTGCCTGCATACAGGCGGGAACAATCATGGGAATCCGTCGTCCACACGCCCGTAATCCGTTCTCCACGATTCAACAGATCAAACCAGCCCTGAAAATCGAAGTTTTCCACGATCTTGAACTGTGGAAACCGGTCCCGCACCCACCAGGAACGAAAATATCCCAGCGACGGATTTGTGCGAGTGGCTTCGCTGTGGGATGGATGGTTCAGCATGAACGACACCGGCTGGCGTTCCTTCATGCGCCCGATTTCCTTCAGCCAGCCTTCGATTTTTTCGCAGATATCCCCGTGAACCTGGGCGGGGCGCATCAATTCCACCGGAATCTGCCACGGTGTGTTCAAAATATTCATGTGCAATTCATGGCAGACAATCTCCTGTCCGGCCATGCCCACAAACACGCCCGGCTCATCCGCCCAGGATACGCCAAACTTGATCAGGTCTTCCACCTCGTGATCCGTGAGAAACGCATAATTTGAACCGGTGGCACGGGCCGCCCGCAAAATCATGTCCGGCAACGGCGAACCGTCCTCAAACACCGAATGAATGTGCTCGTCGCCCCATGCCCAACCTTTCGGCAGGGAAACCAGTTCCCGCAGGCATGCTTCCACGGAGACGACATCGCCTCTGCGAAGCGACACATGCGCGCTAAACCGGCTGAACCGTCCGCCATGATGGACAAACACCGTATACGCGCCTTCCGGCAATTCGGCGACGCAGTCCTCATGGGCCAGCACGTCCCGCTGCAGCACCAGTTCCCGGCCCACGTATACCTCGAAGCGCGCGTCCATGCGCCGCCCCGCCTGGTCCCGCGCCAAAAGGCGAATTCCGCCCATGGGAAAGCTCTCTTCCGGCGCGTCCAGCAGCAACGGATTTCCTTCCCATACAGTCAACCGCGTAGGGCTGGCGATTCTCGCAGAGATTTGCAGGTCTTTTCCCGAAACGGGAATTCGGGCGCAGCGATAGGGCATTCCTGGATAAACCGGCAGCCAATCTGGCTGAATTTCTCCCCCTTCGTCATGCAGGCAAATCTCCGGCTCCGCTCCGCCCTGCTTTTGGAAGGCGACATACGCGGTTTTCTGTCCTTTTTCCATGGGGACATACAGCGTGCAATCCTGTCCGCCGGCCAAACGCAGAGATGGCTCCGGTTTTGGAAAATGGCTGGGCGTAATTCCGGGGCCGGGCATCACAAAGGGAATGACGCCATCGCCCCAGGCGCAGCAAATTTCCTTCGCTTCCTTTTCGCCGGCAGGCAACCAGATTCTGTATATCCCGGGCTTCATGTTCTCCGCCGAAGCCGGAATTGCAAACGCGTTTTCGCAACGAAACGGCGCGTCACAGCGAAAATACCCGTTCGAGAATTCCACCAACAGAAAGATCAGCGCATCCCGCTTTCCCGAAAACATCCACCGAAATTCCTTCATCGTTTTCCTCCAGATAAACGACGGGCAGAGGGCGAACCCTCTGCCCGCTCTACGTCGGATTTCTCGATTCCAACCTGCGCCCGTTTTCCGGCAAGCGCCCAGAAGCGCGCATGACGGAAAATGCGGGCGAGCTTTGCAGCTTAGTTGCCGGATTTTGCATCGCAGGCAGCCTGCATGATGCTCACATACTGATCCACCTGGTTCTTTTCCAGGCCGGCCACATAGGTATCCCAATCGGCATCAATGTCCTTCAGGCCGGTGATGAATTCCACGGTCCAGGAACCGATGTAGTCTTTCAGGTTTGCGGTCAGTTCCGCAATCTCCTCGGTCTGCTCGCTGGTGTAGAACAGCACGGGCAAATCATGGGGTACCATCCACTGGTGCAGGAAGTTGGCCGCATTGTACAGGAAGGTTTCGTTGTCGTAACCGTCCGCGTTGGGAACCCGAATTTCAGAGAAGGTTACCTCCAACGGCTGGTAGCGCACAGGCCATTGCCAACGATACGTGCCGTCATTGTTGTTGCGGCGTTCACGGGTTTCTTCCGTAACCATGAATGTCGCGGGCACTCCGCCGTAACCCATCTGTCCTTCTTCCGGAACAACCCAGTTTACGCCAGGAATGCCGTTTGCTCCCACGGAGAGATTACCTTCCCGGGAATAGCACCAGTCAAACCAACGAACGACCAGTTCGGGATTTTTGCAGGAAGAGGTTACAAACGCCGCCATGTTCGCAACTTGCTTGGTTTCGGGCACCTGCTTCAGACCCGTGGGGCCTTCCAGCGGTTCAATGGGTTCCCAATTCAGATAGCGGCCGTCTTCGTCGCCCAGGGAGAAAATCGTTCCGTTGGCATTGGACGCAAAGGCAGAGCCAAGAACCACCTTGCCCGGATTTTCGCCCATTTGCAGAAGCTGGCTGGGAGACTGGGTAACGGATTCCGGCGCGATCAATCCTTCGGTGTACAGTTTGTTGACATAGCGCAGGCCTTCCTTCCAGCCATCGCTGTCCGCCACAAAGCGCACGGTGCCGTCCACGTATTCCACATAACTTTCGTCCTGATCGAAATACTCAAACGCGCTCATGAACATGCCGGGAAGTTCCGTTCCCCATCCGTCCACTGCGCCCGCGAAGGGAATTTCATCCGTCGTGTCGCCGTCGCCGTTCATGTCGTTTTCCTTGAAGAATTTGAGCATTTCATAGAATTCTTCCGTGGTGGCCGGCTTGCCCTTGCCGGTGGCTTCCTTGTACTGCTCCAACCAGGGCGTATAGATCCAGCCGCGCTGTTGCGTTTCGCAATGATAGCAAGCAGCATAGTTGGGGAAGCCCCAGATATGGCCTTCGTTGTCGGTGATGTCCGACAGGATGGAGGGCTGTTCCTCAAACATCTGGTTGATGTAGTATCCATATTCTTCAAACCAGGGCTTCAGGTCGATGAAATATCCCTCATTGCCGTACATCACTGCTTCCAGCGCGGAAAAGTTGACGCCAACAAACACATCCGGCAGATCTCCGGAAGCGATCAGGGCGTTGGCCTTGGTCTTGGCCGTTTCCTTGTCGGTGTACACTTCCCAGTTGATGTGCACGCCGGTCTGCTCCTCATACCAGGCGGTAAAGTCGTTGGTGTTCATGTCGCCTACAGCGGTGCTGGTAAACAGGAAAATGTTTAGTTCCGCAGGCTCGTTTACCACCGGCATGGCGCCGGGTTCGGTAATGGACACTTCCGCCATGCTCATGGGCGCCAGAACCAGCAGCGCGCACAGGCACAGCACCAGGGTTTTCACCAGGGTTTTCATGTGGGTTTCCTCCTTCAAAGAATTATCTTGACTATCCTTGCGGACAGGTCAATTCCCATCAGCCCTTCAAGGAGCCGATCATGACCCCTTTGACAAAATACTTTTGCACGAAGGGATATGCAATCAACACAGGCAGGCTGGCCACAATGATCAGCGAATACTTCATCAGCGTGGCGATTTCCTGCTGCTTCAGCAAAAACTCCGTATCCAGGGATTCCGAAAAATCCACCTGCGTCAACATCAGGATATCCCGAAGCACGATTTGCAGGGGATAGCGCCGGGCATCGTTGAGATACAGCAGCGCGTTCAAATAGGAATTCCAATGGCCCACCGCATAATACAGACACAAAACCGCCAGAATTGGCTTGGAAAGCGGAATGACAACCTTGAGAATAAACCGCGTGTTGTTGCAACCGTCAATCTGGGATGCTTCCAAAAGCTCCACCGGAATGCTGGACTGAAAATACGTTCTGGCCAAGATCATGTTGTATACGGAAATTGCGCCGGGCAATACCATGGCCCACACCGTGTTCATCATTCCCAAATCGCTCACCAGCAAAAACCCGGGAATCAGTCCGCCGGAGAAGAACATGGTAAACGTAAACAGCCCCATAATCAGGTTTCTGCCCCGCAAATCCTTCCGGGACAGGGGATAGGCCGCAAGGCAAGTCATCACGAGATTGATGCTGGTGCCCAAAACCGCGTAATAAAAGGAATTCAGATATCCCGTCCAGACGCTTTTGGTGCGAAACACCGTCTGATAACCCAACAGCGTCGGTTCCACGGGCAGCAGCTTTACCCTGCCCGTCACCACCGCCGAGGAGGAACTGACCGAAGAACTGATGATCAAAATCAACGGGTAGGCCACGATGACAAACAAAATCGTCAAAATCAAATCAAACACCAGATATGTGATTTTGTCCGCAGTGCATAGCTTCTTGTGGATGCCTTTGTTCATGGCGTTTCCTCCTTTCTAAAATAAGCTGGACTGGCCCATGCGCTTGGCAATCGCGTTTACCGTGGTCAAAAGAATCAAATTGATGACGGCCGTAAACAAATCAATGGCCGTGGAATAGGAATAATTCGGCATATCCCCTGCGATGCCAATTTTATATACATATGTAGAAATCACCTGAGACGTGGACAAATTGATATCGTTTTGCAGCAGCAGCACCTTTTCATACCCAACGCTCATAATGCTGCCGCAGCTCAGCACCAGCATGATCGTCACTGTGGGCAGGATGCAGGGGATATCAATGTGCCAGATGCGCTGTATCAGCACCGCGCCGTCGATCTCCGCCGCCTCGTGCAGCTGCGGATCCACCGCGGAAAGCGCGGACAGATAAATAATGGAGCCCCAACCCATGCCCTGCCACACGCCGGACCACACATAAATATGCCGGAACGCGGCGGGCTTGGCCATCAGATCCACGGTTTCGCCGGTAATCCACTTTAGCAGCAACGCGATAAAGCCGTATCTGGGCGAAACAAATTGCATAATCATTCCGCACAACACCACCACGGAAATGAAATGCGGCGCATATGTCACCATTTGCACGACCTTTTTGAAGCGCATACTGCGGCAATATTGCAGCATAAGCGCCAACAGCACCGGAATGGGAAAGCCTGCAATCAAGCTATAAAAGGAAAGAATCAACGTATTGCTCACCACGCTGGAAAACTGAACACTGTTGACGAATTTCCGGAAATTGGCCAACCCAACCCATGGACTGCCCCAAAACCCTTTTGCAACGCTATACTTTCGAAATGCGATTTGAGCGCCATACATAGGATAATACTTAAAGATCAGCAGATACAAAAGCGGCAGAACCAACAAAAAATACAATTCCTTGTTTTTGCATATGTCCATGCGCAGCTTTTTCCGCGCCGCATTCGACCCTTTCTCCAACTTTCGCATAGATGCACCGTGCCCTTCGCTGTTATTGTTCGCTCTTTTTATACCATCTCTTTTCAAAAGGATCAATGGGCAATTGCTGCCAAATGATTCTTTTTCCCGCAAAAATCCGGTTTTTCCTTTGAACATATCATGCAGACTTACCTTTTCATGCGCATTCTTGACTTTTCGCCATCACAAATTTATAATGAAACGAGTGGATCCCATTGTTCTGGCTGCGGTTCCTTGTCCATCCTGAAGGAAAAGGAGATGGGGTTTGTTGCACGGCCAATCATCACTTTCCCGAAAATCGGTCTATCGCCTTTGGTTGTTTTACGCCGTATCGTATTTGTTCATCCTGGCTCTGATGGTTGTGTTTGGCGTGATCGTGACCCAATCCACCTACCGCGCCATGCGCCAGGACGCGGAGAGCAGAAATCTTTTGGTCCTGGGCAATGCCTGCAGCACCATTGAGCAAAAATTATATGAATTGGACGTATTAACCGATAGCATCGCCGCGGATAACGACATCATGTCCTTTTCCAAGGTTGGCGGTTCCAGCGCCCATATTGCCGGCAACGCCCGGCTCTTATGGGACGAAATCCGCCTGTCCTATCTGCAAAACAGAGACATGTTGGAAAGCACGTCCCTGTATTTTTCCAAAAACGATGTTTTGTTGCAGTGCAACGACATTTTTCTGTCCTCAGACGCCTATTATGCCTCGCTGTGCGGCGATGATTCCCAAGACTTTGCGTCCAAAATGGACGAAGCGCTTCATGCAAACTCCGGCAGCTACGTATTGCCCGTCTTCATCGATCATTTGGGAACGGAACTGATTCCCTATGTTCGCCAGATGCCCTCCACCACCCTGACGGATCGCGCAAAAGTGATATACATGATCAAAAAAAACCGCATCGACGAACTGTTTTTGCCGCTGACGTTGGCGGAAGGCTGCGTTTTTATGGCGGACCGGAACGGCAGCATTTTTTACACAAACGGCCCCAGCCCGCAATTGGCGGAAAAATCTCTTCTGATGTCCAAGCAGTCCATCAGCCACCAGATCATCGACGGCCGAAGCATGATCGTATGCAAGGTTTCTTCCGCATACAGCGGCTGGCAATTGGCGTCCATTCTGCCCGCAAAATCGGTGTTAAAGCAGGCGGATTATGTGAAATCCTACACGTTTCTCATGCTTGCCCTGACGATTCTTTTGGGCATCGTGGCCGCCACCGTGTTTGCCCGAAACTATACCGCGCCATGGGCGCGCCTGAAACACATTCTGGACAGCGGCGACAACGTGGAATTGCCCAGCCCAATCTCCAACGCCATCATGGCCACCGTCACGGAAAAGGCCCACGAAAGCAACCGCATGCAGCAAACCCTGGAACGGCAAAAACACATTTTGGAACGCACCACCATAACGCACATGCTTTCCGGCGGTTATCTGGATCCTCAATCCGGCGACTGGCCCCTTCCGGCCTCCATCACGGAAGCATGCCAGCATCAGGTAATTCTGGTGCGCGCCGTGGGAACAGACGATGCCGTTCAGGGATCCTGGCGCCTGGTATCCGCGTTGCGAAATTCAGAAATGTATTATTGCGTGCAGATGAGCGCCATGGACGCGGCGATCATCGTATCTTCCGCCAGTCCGGATCCGGCAAAATGCATTCAGCAAACAGAAGAACTGATTCAGGTGATCACAGAAACCGTCTGCCCCGAATTGGAATTGTCGCTGCAACTGTTTGTGGGCGGCGTACACCCACGGGTGGATGAAATCGCCCTGTCTTACGAAGAAGCCGGCCGCGCCCGAACCTTCGCCGCCACGGTTGCCAGCGGCGTGTATTATTACCGCGCGGAAATCTCCGGGCAGCGCATGTATACCTATTCCCTGGAAACCGAACGCAAGCTGATTCAATCTGCCATCAACGGCAGTGCGGATCACTGCGCGGCGCTGCTGGGCGAAATCTTCGACGTGAACTTTGTTCAACTGCGCCTGTGCAGCTGGACCCGCCGGCAGCTGATGTCCGAATTAACCGGCACATACCTGAAAATCAAGCAATATCTGAATTCTGAGTTTGACTCCACGGATCTTCCCTTCGACTGTGACGCCGAACCGGAGGAATTCTTTGCCTTGTACAAAGCCGCCATTTTGCAGTGTTGCCAGGAAAGCGTGGACCGGCACGCCCGGCATGCGGATGACCTGTGCTGCAAGATTGATGCGTATATGCAGCAGCAATATCAAAATCCCATGTTGTCCCTGTCTATGATCGCCCAGCATTTTGGCATGGGCGAAAGCACCTTTTCCCGGCTTTTTAAGACGCTCACCGGCGATACCTTTACGGGATATTTGGAAAACCTGCGCATGCAGAAGGCCGTTTCTCTCATGGTACAAACGAACGACACCATCGGCAGCATTGCGGAAAAAGTCGGATACAACAGCATCCAGACCTTCAGCCGCGCCTTCAAGCGCTATTACAGCCTTTCTCCGGATGCGTGGCGCAAGGATCAAACCTGAATTGGCATGGCTGCTTTCCAAAAACAACGTCCCTCCGGCCATACAGGATGACCGGAGGGACAAAACATATGCCGCCCATGCATGTGGGCGGCATGTGCTTATAACACGATTTCCTCATAAAAGGATTTGCCATCCAGGCGCGCGCGCGCTCCCAGAGCCTGAAGCACGGTGGCGGATACATCCGCAAAGCTGTGTCTGCAGCCCAAGTCCACGCCTTCCTGCAGCCCCAGTCCCCATACGAGAACCGGCACGCGCTCCCTTGTGTGATCCGTAGAAACATCGCAGGGATCGCATCCGTGATCCGCCGTGATGATGAGCATGCCGTCTTCTCCCAGCTGCTTCAACAATTCCGGCAACCGGCGGTCAAACGCTTCCAGACTTCTGGCAAAGCCCTTCGGATCGTTTCTGTGGCCATAGAGCATATCCGTGTCCACAAAATTTGCAAACAATAGCCCTTTCCAGGATTCTTTTTTCAGAAACTCAAGCGTCGCATCCATGCATGCTTCGTTGCCCACGGCATGATTGGAGGCGGTAAGTCCGCGGTGATTGAAAATGTCTTCAATCTTACCCACGCCCAGCACGTCATAGTTTTCCCGCTTCAGCACATCCAACAGCGTATCGCCGGAGGGATCCACGGAAAAATCCCGGCGGTTTTCCGTGCGCACAAAGCTGCCCACCTCGCCCACGAAAGGTCTGGCAATGACACGCCCCACCGCATGCGGACCTTTGAGCACTCTGCGCGCGATCCGGCAAATGTGCCACAGTTCGGTAACAGGAATAACCCCTTCATGGGCAGCGATTTGCAGCACGCTGTCCGCGGAGGTATAGACGATCGGCTTTCCGGTGCGCAAATGTTCCGGACCGAGTTCTTCGATAATCTGCGTTCCGGAAGCCGGCTTATTGCCGATCATTTCGAAACCGGTTTCTTCTTCCAGCGCCTTCATCACGTCTTCCGGAAAACCGTTGGGATATGTGGGAAACGGCTTGTCTAAGGTGAGGCCTGCCAATTCCCAATGGCCCGTGGTGGTATCCTTGCCGGCCGCCTTTTCTTCCATGCGGCCGTAGCAGCCAATGGGTTCGTCCTCCTCGGCGTCGTGAATGCCGGCGGCGGCCAACAATCCCAATTCCGTCAAATTGGGAATATCCGGGTGCTCCGCCTGGATTACGTGACCCAGGGTATTGGCGCCAACGTCTCCGTATTTTTCCGCATCGTCCTGCCAGCCCACCCCAACGCCATCCAGCACGATGAGCGCCACGCGCTTCATTCTCGTCATGTTCATCCCTCCAAACGCAGTATATCCGCAAGCTGCGCGATCA
>JAQXRL010000207.1 GCA_029218505.1 Eubacteriales bacterium
ATTACGCCCAGTCCTGGAACGGGGAGCTTCCGGACACCTACATTGGCAACGGAGACGCGATTCCCATCATCAACACTTCCTCCAGCCAAACGGATGAGGATGCATCTTCTTCGTCAAAAAGCGCCTCATAAGGCTCGATGAAGCTGGGTTTGCAACACCCTTCTCTGCGCGCATATCGCGCACGCAAAATCCGCAGGGTTTCATGCCAATGCGCAGAACCCTGCGGATCTTTTTGTACCAGGAAACCCCCACGCCAGGTATGGAGTTCAGGGAAGCTTAAGCGGTGCGTATGACAGAAAAACTCCTTTTGCGATCATGGAGCTTCGGTCTGGCAACTGCATGACGAAAAGCAAAAGACCGCATCTACGGACCCCCCGACACCAGTTGGACGAAGAGAAATCGGGAGATCGAATAGCGATGCTTGGGAAGGACGATGCTCCTTTTCAGGGTGGCAAGGAAGAAAAAGGCCCGTCTTTCACGGGCGGTAAGCAACCAGCCTACGCAGAGGCCAGACCGTCCATGCGCCTGCGAGGGTGCTGCTGCATTCTGTGGCTTTGCCCGCACATGCACCCCCCGGCCATTGCCGGGGGATCATTGTTTCCCTTCGTTTTACATCGACAGCGCCAGTTCCCGAGCGGTCTGCGTCAGGTTCAGTCTGCCAAAGGAGTGATACAATGCAAAGTCCCTTGCAAACACGCGCCGGGAAATGCGTTCAACGCATTCCGTTCGCAGTTGTGGATGCGCCGCGATGATTCTCCGGATGGCGCACAGGGAATGCAAAAACAAATTTGTGTAATAGTCGCCCGGTTCCGGCGCATATGTGTCCTGGCGAATTTTCACGCCTTCCAACACGCGTTCATCTTCCAAAATTCGCATCAGCCACGGCACGGATTCCGCGTCCGCCATTCTTCCCAACAGCATAATGGCCTTCATGGCATCCGGATAATGAACCGACCACATCTCCGCCTTGGGGTGCTGCCGAAAGTCCCGGGACATGCGCCGCAATTTGGGCAGCGCAAATTCGCCGTTTAACATTCCCGCGGCAAGGGCGCTGTTGGACGCCAACGGCTCCTGTTGGGATGTCGCCCAGGGACGAAGCATAGAAAGCGCCGGCGTTCCCATGCTCCGAATTGCCCAAAGCGCAGGGCCTGGTTCTTCCGAATCCAATGCCCTCCGAATCTCTTCCTCTGTTTCGGGAAACGAAATCCGCACATGCCGTCCTGTTTCCCGCAAAACTTTTGCGTCATCCCAAGGCATATCCTGCCGATCGTCCAGGCAGCCCGTCTTCCGCAGCATTTCCGCCAAATCCGCATATGCCACGTCTCGCAAAGACACGTTGTTCCGAATCGCCAAGACAGCCCATGTAGCCGCAGCCTCTCCGCTTTTTTCGATGTCCCGCTTCATTCGAACGCCTGTGGAAAAGTCGTGATCCACGCCCATGCAGCGGCCGGCAACCAGCATTCCCTCCACGTCCACCGGCAATAGCGCGCCCATGGGAATTCCCACCGTTACCCTGGAACGGCTCATGGTGGCAATCAATTGAAAATCCTGTTGCGCATCGTCCTCCAACGCCATATCCCGATTGATGTTATCCACCAGCGATGCGGAATAATACAACGGATGTTCCGTATGCGCGCCCGCCGCAAATGCCTCGAAGGACAGCGTTTCCTCCGCCACAATGCGCCTGCCTTCCCGCATTCCCAGCATCACGCCTTCAAACACCACGCGTCCATCGTCGTCTTCCTTGCGCAATTCCGACGGCATGGTTGCCGCATCCAGAATCGCCCGGGTAAAATCGGCCGCGCATCCGGAATCCGTGCGGCCGCACAGCTGCCAGCCTCCGCGAATCCAGCGCTCCTTGCACAACACGGCGTGCACCTTGGAAAAGATCAAGCCGCTGCCGTCTGCCGCACGCATTGGCTGCATCCGACAACCGGCCATGTGCGCGATTTCCGCCTCTCCCGTGGCGTCAATCAGGACGCGGCACCCCACTTGGCAAATCTCGTCCCCTTTTGCGCACCGGACGCCCACCACTTGATTGCCTTCCAGAAATACGCCCAGGATCTGCGCGTCATACCATAACCGCACGCCCTGTTTGCGCGCTTCCTCTTCCAGACAATAGCTTTTCACGGCTGGCGGAAGGCTCTCTTCCAGCGCTTCCGGCAGACGGGACGGCGTGTATGCACCGGAAGAGATCATCTGCTGGCACCGCCGGTTGATTGCTTCCGCAATTCCGCCGCGCGTTCCGTAATAATAATCCACCACGCCGCTCATGCCACCCTGGCCGCCCATGCCG
>JAQXRL010000208.1 GCA_029218505.1 Eubacteriales bacterium
AAGAAAAAACGGTTTCGAATCACAGACATTTTCTATCATTCCGCCTTGTCTCGCGTCCGCGATGATTGCATGCCGCGCAATCCGGCATTTTCGGTTTATCATACCTATTGACTATTTTACCACGAATATTTAACGTTCGCAAGCAAACATTCCTTCATTTCCCCTATATACGGTGCCATTTGCTTTGGAATTTTAGGCGATTTTATTTGAAAAATGCGCTTTTGCCTTCTTTGCCCATGTTTCCAATTCCAAATCCCATTTTGAGAATTGCGTAAATTTCCAAAAATATAGTATAATCAACACGCAAAGCGCGATGCGCACAATAAAAACAGGAGGTATTCATCATGTTCAAACGATTCAAACGATCCATGCTGTATGCTCTGTGTCTGACGCTCGTCTTGGCCATGCTGCCGGCCGGCGGCCTTGCCGAGGCGGACAAACCCACGCTTACCATCGGCGTTCCGGATCATCCCAACGTCATCGACTGGGAAACCAACGAACAGACCCTGCACATCGAAGAAAAGCTTGGCGTCAATCTGGATTTCGTCAAATATCCTTATAATAACGATGAGTATTTGCAGAAACTGGAATTGAACATCCTTGCCGGCGGCAAGGAGCTGCCGGATGTATTAATGCTGACCATATCCGATATGGCTCAATTGCAGCTGTATGGTGAAATGGGCATGTTCGTGGCGCTAAACGATTACATGGATGATACTCCCTACCTGGACGAGCATCTCGCCTCCTTAACCGCCAATCCCATTACCAAAGAAGACTACATCAAGTACATCACCTGCGCGGACGGAAACATCTACGGGTTTGGAACCTGCAACACAACCGTAAACAATTCCGTTTCCGCAGGACGCATTATGATCTACGAGCCCTGGATGAACGCATATCTGGAGGCTTCCGGTCTGGAAGAAGTAACCACTACGGAACAATTCAAGGACATGCTGATGTATTTCCGGGACAACGACATGAATGGCAACGGCGACGCAACGGACGAAATTCCCTTGTTGGGATACAAGGACGTGTTTATGTCCAACCTGCTTCGCCAACTGATGAACCCCTTCGTGTATACTCAGGAACACTATTATTACAACGACAACGGCACCATTCGCTTTGCCGCAACCATGGACGGTTGGAAGGATGGTTTGAAGTATATCAAGTCCTTGTTTGACGAAGGATTGATCTCCACCCTGACCTTGACCCAGGATAGCACCCAGTTCAACGCGATCGTGACCGCGGAAACCACCACGGTCGGCGCCGTGGCACGCTTCTCCGTCTCGAACATGGCATCCACGGATCCCCGCCGGGAAGAATACGTCATTACCGGCGCGCTGGAAGGACCGACCGGTTTGCGCCAGGTTTCCAAGTATCCGAACCTTCCCTCCATTCGCTTCACCGTCAGCAAAAATTGCGAAAATGTGGAAATGGCCGTGAAACTGGCGGATTACCTCTGCAGCATCGAAATGGGCATTTGGAGCCGGTACGGAAAAGAAGGGGAACAGTGGAAATATCTGACCGGCGACGAAATCGGCGTGAGCCAGTATGCTTCCATGGGATACCAGGGAGACATTGTAGAGTTGAATCCCATCTGGGGCAGTTCTCAAAACATTCACTGGAATCAGACCGGCCTGACCATTTTGGATGGCTCTGAAATGACCCTGCGCCTTGCAACGGGCGTGGCGGAAGGCGTTTATGACAGCGCTACCCGCATTGGCGAAGGCATTCTGAAAGAACTGAATTATGCCAATACCGAAAACGCCGTCTTTGGCCTGGTATTCACCGCAGAAGAGCAGGAAACCGTAACGGAATATCGCAGCACCATCAACGATTACGTGGCGGAAATGGTGGCACAGTTTGTCACGGGCACCACGGACATTGACGCAGGCTGGGACGCTTACCTTTCCGAATTGGAAAAGATGGGTCTTTCCCAATACTTGAGCGCCGTTCAATCCTGCTGGGATCGCATGCAGGGATAAATTGCCGATCCGGAGCGGATACTGGGCGCAACGCCCGGTATCCGCCTTTCCGAAGGCTTCCCCACCATTGAAAAAATGCGAGGAATGTGGCTATGCAAAAATTGAAGCAAAAATACAGGCGGTATTGGCAATTGTATTTGTTTCTGCTGTTGCCTTTTGCGTATGTGTTCATTTTTAATTATATCCCCATGGTCGGGCTGCAAATTGCGTTTCGAAAATTCTCCATCGCAAAAACCATGTGGACAAGCCCATGGGTTGGCTTTGCAAATTTCGAAAAATTCCTGACCTCTTATCAATTTGCGCGCGTTTTGAAAAATACAATTTTTCTTTCCGCCTACGCGGTGCTGGCTGCGTTTCCGTTTCCCATCATTTTCGCCCTGACGCTGAACAGTATCACCCATCGACGTTTCAAAAAAATCACGCAAACAATCACGTACATTCCCCATTTTATTTCCGTGGTGGTTCTGGTGGGAATTGTAAACCAGATTTTGCACCCCATGAACGGATTGTACGGCACATTTTACCGGCTTTTGACCGGAAGCGTCCCCTCAGATTTGCTGGCCAGCCCGCGGGCGTTTCCCCACATCTATGTATGGTCGGGCGTATGGCAAAACTTCGGCTATAATTCGATCATCTATTTCGCTGCGTTAAGCAGCGTCAGTCCCGAACTTCACGAAGCCGCGCAAGTGGACGGCGCCAACCGCTTCAAGCGCATGCTGCACATCGATCTGCCGGCCATCCTGCCGACGATTACCATCATGCTCATTTTGCGCATGAGCAGCGTCATGAATCTCGGCTTCCAGAAGATCTATCTGATGCAAAACACGTTAAATCTGTCCGCCAGCGAGGTCATTTCTACGTATGTATACAAAAAAGGCCTGGGTTCCGGCGCGGCCAATGATTAGTCCTACTCCACGGCAGTAGACATGTTTAATTCCCTGGTAAACCTGCTCATGGTCGTTTCCGCAAACTATATTTCCCGCAAAATAAG
>JAQXRL010000209.1 GCA_029218505.1 Eubacteriales bacterium
CCCTCAAAAATGGTGCCGGCCCAACCGGGTTTGTGCCCACGATTGCTTAAACACCCGGTTTAGGCCGCACCCCCGACGCCCCGGCCGGTTTTTCGGCGGGCCGCTTCGCCTGCGGATGGTTGATTTCCTTCCGGCTTTGTGATATCTTCTCCTTGTTCAGATTCCAGCCAAAAACCATCTTTGTTTGGAACAACCCGACATAACATGGAAAACATGCGCTTGATTTGGGCTGCGGCACCGGGATTTTTCCCTTTCTGCTGGAACAATATCGGCCAAAAAGGATTCTTGGAATAGACTTGTCCGATGAGATGCTAAAGATTGCAAAAGAAAAAACCCGCAAATGTCGCTCAAACGCCGAGTTCATCTTAGAAGATGCAACCAATGCATTTGATTCTGTTCAAACGGAATTTGAGGATGCCCGCCATGTTGCCAATGTTCGCCATCCGCAGCAGCTTCCGGCGCGCTTCTCCTCCGGATTGCCTTTCTTTCCGATCATGCGGAAACCTCCGTGCGCGATTTTCCCGCCCGCAAATCCCAGTTCGCCAGCGTACCGCCGTCTTTCCTGCCCGGACGCACATTTTTCTTGAAAAAGACGGCAAGTGGGTGTATTATATAGGGTGGAACAGGGCACTGTCATCATGAAAGGAGTTTCCCATATGAGCATTGTCAAGAAGAGTTTTGGCACGCTTCCCTGCGGCAAGGAGGCCGACCTGTACATACTCACCAACAAGCGCGGCGCTTCCGTGGAAATTACCAACTACGGCGGAATTCTGCGCGCGATCAACGTACCTGACCGGAACGGAAAAATCGAAAGCGTGTTGCTGGGCTATCGCGATGTAAACGGCTATATTCCCCGGGTGGGCTACATGGGCGCGCTCATCGGCCGGGTGGGCAACCGCATTGCCGACGGCAAATTCACCCTGGACGGCGTGGAATATCAACTGGCGAAAAACGAAAAGGGCGTAAATCACCTGCATGGCGGCGATCACGGCTTCGACGAAAAGCTTTGGGACGCCACGCCTTTGGAAGGCATTTGCGAAGATCACCTGATTTTGAAAATTACCAGCGCCGACGGCGAGGAAAACTACCCCGGCAAGCTAGACGTGATGGTCACTTACACCTTCACCGACGAAAACGAATTGGTGATTCGCTACGAGGCCGTTTCCGACAAGAACACCCTGTGTAATTTGACCAACCATTCCTATTTCAACCTGGCAGGCGAAGGCAGCGGTCCCATTGACGACCAGATTTTTGAATTCAACGCCGACACCTTCACCGTTGTGGACAAGAACTTCATTCCCACCGGCGAACAGCGGGATGTCACCGGCACGCCCTTTGACTTCCGCCAGCCCAAGCGCATTGGCGACGGCTTCAAGCTTGTGGAGACGGACGAACAGCTGCGTTTCACCGGCGGCTACGACCACAACTTCAACATCAACGACGAGGGCCTTCGCTTTGCCGTGTGCGTCACCGACCCCAAGAGCGGCCGCGTCATGAACGTGTTTACCGATATGCCCGCCGTGCAGTTCTATGCCGGCAACATGCTGCACGGCGTCAATCCCGGCGCGTGCGGAAGGAAATATGAAGTGCACGAAGGCTTCTGCCTGGAAACGCAGTTTGCCCCGGATTCCATCAACCATCCCAACTTCCCGGACAGCGTGTTGTACGCCGGCGAGAAGTACGATTTCACCACGGTGTTCTCCTTCGAAACGGACAACGCCGAAGATTAAACAACAAAGGAGTTTTTCATCATGCAGGTTCGCACGCGCTTTGCGCCCAGTCCCACCGGTTATATGCATCTTGGAAACCTGCGCACGGCGCTGTATACGTATCTGTTCGCCCGGCGCAACGGCGGAAAGTTCATCCTGCGCATTGAGGACACGGATCAGGAGCGGGAAGTTCCCGGCGCCGTAGACATTATTTACAATTCTCTGAAGACCTCGGGGCTTTCCCACGACGAAGGTCCGGACGTGGGCGGCCCCTGCGGGCCCTACATTCAATCTCAGCGCAAGGACACCTATATGCCCTATGCAAAGCAATTGATTGAAAGCGGCCATGCGTACTATTGCTTTTGCACCAAGGAGCGCCTGGACGAGGCCCGCGCCGAAGCGGAAAAGAAAGGCGAAACCTTCAAATACGACAAGCATTGTCTGCACATGTCCAAGGAGGAAATCCAGCGCAGACTGGATGCGGGCGAGCCGTATGTCATTCGTCAAAACATCCCGGCGGAAGGCAAGGCCGGCTTTGACGACGTCATTTACGGCCATGTTGAAGTGGATTGCGACACGCTGGACGACAACGTGTTGATCAAGGCGGACGGACTGCCCACCTACAACTTTGCCAACGTCATCGACGACCATCTGATGGGCATTACCCACGTCATGCGCGGCAACGAATATCTGTCCTCCGCGCCAAAATACAACCTGCTCTATCAGGCCTTCGGCTGGACGCCGCCCGTTTATGTCCACCTGACGCCCGTCATGGCCAACGCGCAGCGCAAGCTGTCCAAGCGCAAGGGCGATCCTTCCTTCGAAGATCTTCTCGCCCAGGGATATCTGGTGGACGCGGTCATCAATTATCTGGTGCTGCTGGGCTGGAGCCCCCGGGGCGAACGGGAATTCTTCACGCTGCCCGAATTGGAGGAATGCTTCGATTTGGAAGGGCTGAGCAAATCTCCCTCGATTTTCGACACCGCCAAGCTCAATTGGTTCAATGCGGAATACATTCGCAAGCTGTCGCCGGAGGCCTTCCTGCAGGCGGCGACGCCATGGCTGGCAAAGGCGTTGGATCCCGCAAAATTCGATTTCAAACGCCTGGCGGAACTTTTGCAAAACCGCGTGGAGGTGCTCAACCAGTTGCCCGGCATGGTCGATTTTCTTGCGGAAATGCCGGATTTCGACCCGGCCATCTACACCCACAAGAAAATGAAAACCAATCCCGAAGTGGCGAAAGCTGCGC
This sequence comes from Eubacteriales bacterium, assembly GCA_029218505.1. Taxonomy (GTDB): domain Bacteria; phylum Bacillota; class Clostridia; order Christensenellales; family Aristaeellaceae; genus SUG1456. The sequence goes on from JAQXRL010000209.1 coordinate 2,959, forward strand.
TGGCCGCCATGAAGCCTGTTCTGGAAAGCATTTCCGATTGGACAGAACAATCCATTCACGACGCCGTAATGGAAGCCATTCCCGCCACGGGCATGAAAAACGGCCAGGTGCTATGGCCGCTGCGCATCGCCATTTCCGGCAAGGAATCCACGCCCGGCGGCGCATTTGAAATTGCGTATCTTCTGGGACGGGACGAAACGCTGAAGCGGTTGAACCAGTCTGCGGAAAGGTTGGCGCAGGAAGTTTAATGTCCACGGAAATGTTTTACGTGCAAATGCACATTCACACCAGCGAAAGCAGTCGCTGCGGCCGCGCCACCGGCGCAGAAATGGCCCGTGCATGCAAGGCTGCCGGCTATTCTTTGATGGTGACAACCGACCACTTTATGAACGCCAACATCAATTGCGACCGGGATCTCCCTTGGGAACAAAAGATCGAAATCCTCTTTCGCGGCTACTATGCTGCGAAAGAGGAAGGCAAGCGCATCGGGCTTACGGTTCTGCCTGGCTGGGAAACCAACAACGGCGGCCCGGAATATCTCACCTATGGTTTGACGGAAGAATTTTTGCTGGACAATCCGGACATTGCGGACGTATCCGCCGCGGAATATCTGCGCAGAGTGCGTCAGGCAGGCGGATTTGTCGTTCAGGCGCATCCCTTTCGCCGGGCAGCCTATATCCCCGATTTCACGCCGGATCCCACCGTCGTAGAAGCCTTTGAGGTGTTTAATTTCTGCAACAAGAGTCCGGAATTTGACGAGCAGGCGCGAAAAATGGCCCGGCAATACGGTTTGATCATGACGGCCGGCAGCGACGCCCACACCACCGACAAGGTTTCCGGCGGAGCGATGCTTTTTCCGGAACCCATATACACCATGCCGGATTTCATCGCCGCCGTGCGACAGAACCGCTTCCGTTTGATGCCGCAACCTTTGTGTGGGGCATAGAGAACGGCCCGCAGAAACGCAGTCCCGCCAGTCATTTGCGACAACTGGCGGGACTGTGTTTCTGGAAATCGGTAGGCAGTGCTTCTCTTCGCGCTCATAGGGGAATTGTTCAGGGACGCCGTCCCTGGACCGTGGTTTGGGACAGCGCTCCAAACGTTCTCCGCGTCCCCGGCGCCCCCTGCGCTCTATTCCGCTTTGGAGGATCGCGTCGGACGGTACAATTTGCGTTCCAGAGACCAGATGCGTTCCGTAAACGAACCGGGCTGTACCGAGGACAATGCGCGGCGCATTTCAAACATGCGGGCATCCAGCACATCCAGGGTATGCAGCACCTCGGCTTCCGGAAACATCGGAGGCTTCGGGCTGCCAAATTCCGGCAGATCATGATGAGACAGCACCATATGCTCCACCATCACCAGCAATTCCTCCCGCACGCCCAATTCACGGCCGCAACGGGCAATTTCCGCCACGCCCTGCACCAAATGCCCGATCAGCATGCCTTCCCGCGTATAATCCGACACCATGCCAATCTCATCAGAACTCATTTCCGTAATTTTGCACAGGTCATGCAGTACGACGCCTGCCGCCAACAAATCCGCATCCAATTCCGGATAAATGGCGCAAATGGCCGTTGCCGCCCGAAGCATGGTGCTCGTGTGATGCAGCAATCCGGCTCTCTCCGCGTGATGCAGCTTCGACGCAGCGGGATAATAGCGCAATTTGTCGCCATATTCCCCCAGGCGCATTTCCACCAATGCGCGCAGCTGCGGATCCTGAATGCCGGCCACCCGGTCCATGATTTCATCCAGCATTTCCTGGGCAGGGCGGGGCGCGCATGGCGCCAGCGCAGACATATCATAATCATCTTCCGGCCCGGCAACGCGCATCTTATCCACCCGCAATTGGGGCTTTCCGTTGTATTCCAGCATCATTCCCCGAATTCGAAGCACGTCCGCCACCGTTGGCGCCGGCGTCAGTGCGTCCCACATCTTCGCGTTTACTTCGCCGGAAATATCGCACAATGTCATATCCAGATACTTTCCGCCGTTGGACGAGGTCTTTTGGCTGGCAGCGCGAACGAGCAAAAATCCGTCGAACATTTGCCCTTTCATCATTTGCGCAAGCTGAGCCTGCTGCTTCATGTGTTATTCCTCCCAATTTTTGCCGGGATTCCGGCCGGTTATGGCATCTCGGAGCCGTTCAAAGCTCTGCTGGCTGATGACATGCTCTATGCGGCATGCGTCCTGGGCGGCCGTTTCAGCATCCACCCCCAGGTCCTCCAGCCAATGGGTAAGCAGACGATGGCGTTCATATACCCCTTCCGCCTGTTTCCGCCCTTCCGGCGTCAGGCGCAAAATTCCATCCTCCACCACCAGCAATCCCGCCTGCCGCAGATTGGCCATGGCCACGGAAACGCTGGGCTTGGAAAACCCCAGATAGCCCGCCACGTCCACGGAGCGCACTTCTCCCTGACGCCCTTCCAACACCAGAATCGCTTCCAGATAATTTTCACGAGATTCATGAATCTGCGCCACGTATACGCCCCCTTCCCGCAGCATGCATTTCTATGATAGCCCTGTTTCCGAAAAATGTCAAGGCGCACTTGACAGAAATCCCGGACGGATGTATAATGTCCAAAACCGGACGAGCACTGCATGGAATGTGCAGTGTTGGTTTTTGTTCGGTCTTGTTTTATATCGCCAACGGACAGGAGGACAAAACCATGGGCGAGGAATTGCGTGAGCTTACATTTACCGACAAGCAGAAGCTGGAAGCTGAGCTGGCCGACTTAATGGAGGCGAAAAAGCGCGTTGCTGAAGAAATCAAGGTCGCGCGCGGCTTTGGCGATCTCAGCGAAAACGCAGAATATACCGAAGCCAAAGCGGAAGAAGGCCGGGTATACGGCCGGATTATGGACATAGAAAAAATCCTGCAAACGGCCGTATTCGTGGACGACAGCAAAGTGGATACGGACACGGTATCCGTGGGCACTGCCGTGCGCGTGTTTGACATGGAATACGAAGAAGAGGACGAATACACCATCGTGGGCTTTACCGAAGCCGATCCGCTGAAGCTGTATATCTCCAGCGAATCCCCCATTGGCATGGCGCTGATCGGCGCCCGCGTGGGCGATGTCGTTTCCGCGCAGACGCCAGGCGGCTCCATCAAGCTAAAGGTTTTGGAAATCAAACGCAGATAAGCTTTGCAAATTCGCTTTGCAAGGCTTGCCGGCGCGCGTTCGTACGCCGGCATTTCTTTCCTTTATTTTCAACAGACGGGAGGAACCCACCCCATGGCAGAAGAGAACATGAATGGCCGCCAGCCGGCGGAGCAAAGCGCTTCCGAGCAGAGCCAGATTCGCCTTGGAAAGTTGAAGGCCCTGGCCAGTCAGGGAATGAATCCCTATGAGCTGACCAAATTCGATCGCACCCATCTTTCCAGCCAGGTCGTTGCAGAGTTTTCCGAAGAAGAACAGAAGACCGTGTCCATTGCCGGCCGCATGGTTTCCCGCCGAATCATGGGCAAGGCGAGTTTTGCCCATCTGTTGGATTTGGAGGGCAAAATTCAAATTTATGTCCGCCGGGACGACGTTGGAGAGGAAGCCTATCGCGCCTTCAAGGACTTCGATATTGGCGATATTATCGGCGTCACGGGTTTTTCCTTCCGCACCAAGACGGGAGAAATCTCCATACACGTTCAGCAGATCACCCTGCTGACCAAATCACTGCATCCGCTGCCGGAAAAGTTCCATGGTCTTCAGGATACCGACACGCGTTATCGCCGCAGATATCTGGATCTCATCGTGAATCCGGAAGTACGGGATACGTTTGTCAAACGTTCCCGCATTATCAATGAAGTGCGCGCATTCCTGAATCGCCGCGGATATCTGGAAGTAGACACGCCCGTGCTGGGCACGCTGGAAATCGGTGCCGCTGCGCGTCCCTTTGTCACTCATCACAACGCCCTGGACATCGACATGTTCCTGCGCATTGAAACCGAGTTGCACTTGAAGCGCCTCATTGTGGGCGGGTTCGAGAAGGTTTACGAGATAGGCCGCATTTTCCGCAACGAAGGCATGGACACCCGTCACAATCCCGAGTTCACTTCCGTAGAGCTTTATGAAGCTTACACGGATTTTCACGGCATGATGGATTTGATTGAAGACTTGTTCAAGACCGTCGCCCGCAATGTTTGCGGCACCACGGACGTGCCTTTCCAAGGCGATGTGATTCACCTGGGCGGCGAATGGGCGCGCCTGAGCATGCGGGAGGCCGTGCAGAAATATTCCGGCATTGATTGCTTCGCCTGGCAAAGCGACGAGCAGGCACGGGCAGATTGTGCGGCCCACGGGTTTAAGCCCGACGCCAATTTCACCATGGGCGAATGTGTCAATTTCCTGTTTGAAGAAACCGTGGAAGAAAATCTTCTGCAGCCAACGTTCATTTATGATTATCCCATCGAGGTTTCGCCTTTGGCAAAGCGCAAGAAGGACGATCCCATGTATACGGAACGTTTTGAGTTCTTCATTAAATCCATGGAATTCGGCAACGCCTTCTCCGAGCTCAACGATCCCATTGACCAGCGCCAGCGTTTTGAAAAGCAGGTAGCCGCCAAGCGCGCCCAAGGCGCAAATGCCAGCGTGGACGAGGACTTCGTCCTTGCCCTGGAATACGGCATGCCCCCGACGGGCGGCCTGGGCTTCGGCCTCGACCGCTTCGTGATGCTGCTGACTGATTCCGCTTCCATCCGCGACGTGCTGCTCTTCCCCACGATGAAGCCCATCGACTGAGGAAGCGCCGGAATCGCAGGGGGTTTGGGGATTGAAAACCTCAAAACTTACTTCATTTACTTCAAACTTACTTCAAATCACATTTGAATAAGGCTCAAACACAGCTCATAGACAAGCATCTCGCAGGAGGTGCTTGTTTTTTGCTATCGGCGGCATTATGTAATTACAATGTATTGA
>JAQXRL010000210.1 GCA_029218505.1 Eubacteriales bacterium
GGGTGGGCGCGACTGCTACATTACAATGACCCTTGAGCGGGTCTGGGCGTCACCCCAACCTTATTTTCCAACGCAAAAATTCCGGAACACGCGGTCAATGACGTCCTCCCGGGCGTTTACGCCCGTAATTTCCCCCAGGAATTCCAACGCGCGGCGAATGTCGTCGGCGCACAGATCCACATACATTCCCCCCAGCAGGGCGTCTTTTGCCGCCGTCAACGCATTTCGCGCCTGCCGCGCCAGGTCAATATGCCGTTGGGACACCAGCACATCCTCCCGCAGATCCTCCGCGCCCACGCGCCGTCGAAGCGCCGCCGTCAGCGCGTCCAGCCCCTGGCCGGTTTTCGCGGAAATTTCCATCGCCTCCAGGGCAGGATTGATTTCCGAAATTGTCCGCATGGAGCAGACAACTTCCACATCCGCCTTGTTCAGGCACACCAGCGTGCGCCCGTCTCCATGCTCCAGGGCAAAAACGTCTTCCTCCGCCAAGGGCCCGGATGCGTCCACCACATACAGGACCACGTCCGCCTGCTTTGCCGCCTGTTCCGCCCGCGCCACGCCCATGCGCTCAATGGGATCATTGGCGTCCCGCAGGCCCGCCGTATCGGAAATCTCCGCCCAGATTCCGCCCAAGCGCACGCGTTCCGTGAGCACGTCCCGCGTGGTTCCGGGAATATCCGTCACAATGGCGCGATCCCGGTGGAGCAGCGCGTTCATCAGGGACGATTTTCCCACATTGGGCCTTCCGGAAAGCACGATGGACGCGCCCTGGCGCAAAATGCGCGCGCCGCGCTCGTCCAAACGGGCGTCCAGCATGGCCAAGATTTCGTCAATTCCCGAAAGCAGGTCTCCGGCGGCCTCGTCTTCGCTGATTTCATCCGGGAAATCCGTGGCGGCCTCAATGCCGGACAGCAGCGTCGCCAGCTTTTCGCTCGCCTGGCGAACAAACGCGGACACGCCGCCCTCCAGTTGACGCACGCCGCTTCGCAGCGCCGCCTCTCCCTGTGCGCCAATGACGGACATTACGGCTTCCGCCCGCGCCAGATCGATGCGTCCGTTCAAAAACGCGCGCTTGGTAAATTCCCCGGGCATGGCCACCCGTGCGCCCAGCCGGCACGTCAATTCCAACACCGACCGGGCGCAGGCTTCGCCGCCGTGACAATGAATTTCCGCCACATCTTCCCGGGTATAGCTGGCCTTCGCGGACATAAACACCGCCATGCATTCGTCCAAATCCCGGCCGTTTTCGTCCTGGATATGGCCGTACATCAGCAAATTCGGCACATACCGGTCCCGTTTTTTTCGGGGACGGAAGGCTGCGCGCAGAATTTTTTCCGCCTCCGGCCCGCTGACGCGCACAATGGCGATGCCGCCCTGGCCCTGGGCCGTGGCGATGGCGGCAATGGTATCTTCGCGCATCATGTATTGCCCGTGCGCACCGGCAGAATCAGATGCACATATTCATCGTTCCCCACGGGCGTGATTACGCAGGGCGCCACGGGCGAATTCATGCACATCTGAATTTTTTCGCTTTCCACATAGCGCACCACGTCCGTGAGATATTTCACGTTAAAGGCAATGGTAATGTTGCCGCCCTGCTGTTCGATGGGCAGTTCTTCATGCACGTCGCCGATTTGAGAATGGGCGTCGATGGAAAGCATTTCGTCCTGAACCTTCAAAATCAGCAAATTGTTGTTGCCTTCCCGGGCGATCAGGGCCGCGCGATCCACGCACCGACGCATGGCGTCCAGCGGCACCTGAATGGTTGTGGCAAAGGACGTGGGCAGAATTTGCCGAAAATTCACGTATTCGCCGCCGATGAGAATGACATAAATATCCGTGTCGTCCAATTCAATTTTCAACTTGTTTCCGTCCATGGACAGCGTGAGGAAGGCTTCCGGATCGTTGGACAGCAGTTTTCCAATGTCGCCCACCGCCCTGCCGGGAATAATGGCGCTGGCCTTGGCGGTAAGCTCCGCGCATTGTCCCCTGCTCATGGCCATGCGGTACCCATCCAGCGCCACCATGGTGGCATTCCCGCCGGCAATTTCCAAATAACATCCCGTAAGCACTTCCCGCATGTCTTCCTGGGCAATGGCGAATTCCGTGCGCTGGATCATGCCCTTGAGCATGTCCTGGGGCAATTGCAATTCGAAACTTTCCTCCATGCGGGGCAAGGAAGGATACAAATCGCCATCCTGTCCGGAAATATTCGCCCTGGATTGAGCGCTGCGAATGGTGAACACGAAATTGTCGTTCATTTCCACGTCCACGTCTCCATCCGGCAGTCTGCGGGCAATTTCGTTGAACAGTTTTCCGGGAACAACGCCGCGGCCGTGTTGGAGAATATACGCTTCAATTCGTGTAACAATGGTCAGCCGCTCGTCGGAACAGGTAAGCACCAGGCTGTCGTCCGCCGTTTCGATCAAAATTCCTTCCAGAATTGGGTTTGTCGTTCTGGATGGCAGCGCTTTTACCACCGTCTGCAGGCCTTCAATCAGCTTTTCTGCGGAACAATTAAAGTGCATCGTGTGAACCTCCTGTATGTTATCTATCAATCTCTTTATAGAGTAACCGTAGTAGTAGGGCGGTGGAAATTGTGGATAACCCATTTTCGCCCTGATTCGACAGGGATTTCTTTTCCACAACGGGTGTGGATGGGACGTGGGAGAATTGGGGAAAAGGGCAGCCGCAGGGGAAGGTTCGATGGCTGCGCTGCGCTTTTCGGCGGCGTGCCGGGCGGCGAATTCGCGTCGTTTTCCGGCGCGCCGGTCCTGAATCCATCTTCCATGCGGGAAATTCTTTCCCGGCATTGCGGCGTCTCACGGACGTTTCCCGGAAAATTTGCGGAAATTCCGGTGCTTTTTTCCGCGTTCCCCCCAGATCTTCCCAGGATATCCACATGGTTTTCCACAGAGAGGAGAAAGAAATTTTTTCC
>JAQXRL010000211.1 GCA_029218505.1 Eubacteriales bacterium
AATATTCCCTCCTTTCAAGAATTTCCTCCTGCAACGCGTCGCTCAGGCGCACGTAATAATCGCTGTATCCGCCGATGCGAACGATCAAATCCCGATGATTTTCCGGGTGCTTGCGCGCGTCCAGCAGCGTTTCTCTGTCCACGACATTCACCTGCATTTCGATGCCTCCCCGTTGGAGAAATGCCCGCAGCATGGCGATAAAGGAATCCGCGTGTTCCGGGGTCAGGTGCTTGGGCGCGAATTTCACGTTTACCACCATGCCTCCCAAGTATGCGGATTGTTCCCAACTGGTCAGGGAAAGCATCATGGCGGTAGGTCCGTTGACGTCCCGGCCTTGCACAGGACCGCAGCCATCCGAATAAGAAAAATGTGCCCGCCTGCCATCGAAGCTGGCGCCGTCCTGTGCGCCCAATCCGGCATGGTTGACGTATGAAAATGTTCCCGGCATCATAATGCGTCCGGCCAACATGGGAGAATCCTGGAAGATGTGCAAAATGTTTTCCGCAAGCCATGCCGCCATGGCGTCAGCCTCCTGGTTGTCGTTGCCGTAATGAGGCAGTTTGTGGATGATATATTGGCGCAAAGCTTCATTTCCCGCAAAATCCTGATCTACGGTCTGGATAAATTCGGAAAGCGTCAAACGCTTTTCTTCGAATACCAGGGTTTTTAAGGCAATCAGGGAATCGACCGCCGTGGAAAACCCAACCAGAATTGGTTGCAGGAAGCTGTACCGTTCGCCGCCCTCGAAAATACTGCGCCCCCGGGAAATGCAATCCTCCACCAGACAGCACACGCGCATGGGTTCGTTCCCGTTGCGACTGGCTTCCAACATGCGCATGACATAACGGAAACAGTCCTTCGATAGTTGCTTGGAAATCTGCTCTATATAGGCGCTTTGGAGCTGCGCGAAGGTGGTTTCCTTGCCGCAGGCGCGAACCGTTTCTTTTAATGTCTTGGGCAGCGCCACCATGAACGGCGTGGTGTGAGATTTCGTCTTTCCAACCACGGAGATTTCCGCGCAGGTGGTGTGAATGTAGTTTACCGCGTCTTCCCGGCTGCAGCCGTATCGCATCAGGGATTCAACGATTGCCGAATCGTTGTAGAATGCGGGATGGGTAATTCCTTTGGAAAGAATTTCCACGGAATAATGCAAAATATCGTCGCTGGTCTGGTCGTTTACCGCCAGCGCGCCGTTGGGGTCGGGCATGCGGATGTGCTCCCGCGCCGTTAAAAACATATATGTCAATTCGTTTTCCACCAGATTTCCCTGGGCATCCTGACCGCCTACGATGAAACCGCAGGCTGCCCGGCTGAATACTCGCGTGGAAACGTGCAGACAAAAATTGTCGATCAGTTCCTGCGCCTCGTCCCTTGTAAGGACGCCGGCGCGCACGTCTTCAGCGTAATATGGATACAAATAGCGGTCCGGCCGGTTCAGAGGATACAGCCCAAACAGTGTGCCCAGGAAAAACTGCACGCTCTGCAGCGCCTCGCGGAAATTGCGGGCGGGATGTTCCGGCACCCATTCCAGGATTTCGGCCATTTGCGACAGTTCAGACTTGCGCGGTTCCGGAGCGGTTTCCGCCATCTCCCGGGCCTTTTGGGCGTAACGCTTTTGCAGATCCTTCAACGCCTCCAGTTCCAACAGACAGCATTCGTAGAAATCATATTGTTTCATGACTTCAAATTCCGGATATACATTTCTGTCTTGCAGGTTTAATTCGGCCATGCGCGCATGAATTTCCGCCACGATCCCGGAAATGCCGATGCGCAGAAGCTTTTCCAAATCCAGCGACAAGTGATCAATGCGCGGTCCGCGTTCCAAAAGCGTAACGGAGGACATGCGGAACATTTCGCACAGTTGATCGTAACGCTTCTGCTCTTCCGGCGTGTATTCCGGCAGATACAGATGCCCTGTCAGCAGTTCGTGTTCCGAAATAATGGGTTGCGCCGCGTATAATTCCGCCGCTTCGGCATAAGAACGGCGCCTGCGGGTGGTGGGAGCGTCTTCGTGCGCAAGCCAGCCTTCCAAAAAGCCCAACGTGATCCAGCGGTCTCCCGTGCAGAAATGTTTGTATTTTTTGTCAAGATAGGGATTGTCTTCCTGCGGCACGGGCATCTTGAGATATTCTTCTCGAATTTTTTGTGTTCTCCATGTCATTGCGATGGGCGGATATTTCATTTCGCAAACCTCCTTGGGTGTGTGTGCGGATTTTCAGCGCTTGACGGTGTCGTGCTTCCCGTCTATAATAGAGTATAGTGCAGAAAAGATGAGATTGATAGGGGTTTTCGCGCAGAAATCATTTGATTTATGAACAACGAACGCGTTTGAGGAGACTTTACGATGGAGCAATATTGTATTCATGCGGTACCGGACGCGCCGGAAATCCGGCTGATTTATATCAAGGGCATGCATTCCGTCAACAGCTGGAGAAGCGAGGTGAATTTGAGTCAATGCAAAATCAATCTGTTTGTGGAGGGACACAGCTACATCATCATCAATGGAAAATCCCATGTGGCGAATGCGGGAGATATCCTGCTGTACCGTCCGCATGACATTCATTACGGCGATATTCCCTATGAACAGATGATTGAATACTTTGAATTGTTGTTTGAACCTGCGGCGTTGGCCTGTCTGACGGGCGGAGATGCGCTGGTTCGCCTGTTTGCCGAACGTGTCCCGGAACAGCAGCCCATCGTGCTTCTTCGACCGGATGCGGAACGGTTGAAATCGCTGAACGAAAGCTTCTATCGTCTGCTGAACTGTCTGCGGGAAAATCCTGCCCATGGCAATTTGATGGCGCTATCCATGCTGCTGGAAATCCTGTGTGCCATCCATGCCTGTCGTGAATACGCCGCGCCGCTGCAAAGCGCCTCCTTTTACCCGACGCCGCTGATGGCCGCGCTGGATTACATCAACGGTCATTTTCAGGAGAGCATTACCAATGCAACGATCAGCGGGGTGGCGGCGGTTAGCCCATCCTATCTGAACCGGCTGTTTCGAAAATACCTGCACTGTACGCCGCATGCGTATTTGCTTTCCCGTCGCATGGCATATGCGCGCAATTGCCTTGTCCGGGGTGCTTCCGTTACGGAAACGTGCTATATGGCCGGATTTCAGGACAGCGCCTCCTTTGCGGCAATTTTCAAACGCATCACGGGGCTTACCCCTTCGCGCTTTCGGCAAAGCAATTTCGAAAGAGACAGAAATTGATCTGCAGCAAAGAAGAACGCGGCATTCCGTCGATGCCGCGTTCTTTTGCAAATTTTTTCGGTTATTCCCGAATTCGCATTTCCCCCAGGCAGTGATAGCCTTGTTTGTCCCGGAAGTCGCTTCGCATGGCAAAAAGCACCGGCCTTTCTTGGTCAAAGAGCCCGAGATGCAATGTGTATGCGCCGGCGTGCAAATCCCGGGTGCGCAGGCGGATTCGTTCCTGCACGGTCTCGCCGTTCATCCAGCGGCGATTGTCCGGGCTTTCCCGGTTCAGCCGGAAT
>JAQXRL010000212.1 GCA_029218505.1 Eubacteriales bacterium
AAGACGGTCACTTGGACCTCCGACAACGAGACAATTCTCAAGGTAGACGAGACTGGCCTGGTCACGGCTCTCGGCACCGGCACGGCCAACGTCCGTGCAGAAGTGGACGGACAGACCTTCAGCTGCATCGTCCGGCTGCCCCTGGGCGGTACAGAGGGCGAGGCCGTCACGGTTTCCCTGAACAAAACGGACATCTCCATGTTCTATGAGGGCGAGCAATTCAAGCTGGAAGTGGAATATGAGCAGGGTGCACCGGAAGGCGTGACCTATGAGTGGAAGAGCGCGGATGAATCCATCTGCACCGTGGACGCCGACGGCATCATCACGGCGGTCGGCAACGGCACCACCGACGTCCTCACAACGGTGGACGGCGTCGTGCTCCGCTGCATCGTGCGCGTCAGAATTGAGACCACCACGACCGAGGGATAACAACAGAGGAAAAAGCCGCCGGAAACTTCGGTTTCCGGCGGCTTAACTGTCGGGCGAGGGGCCGCAACCATCGGGCCATTGGCATCGGACGGGATAGGCGGTATCATGGAGAGGAAAGAAAGGAGTGGGTACTATGCAACTGGAACTTGGCCCCAAAATCCGCCAGCTCCGCCTGCAGCGGGGCATGACCCAGGAACAGCTCGGCGCGGCCCTTGGCCTCTCGGCCCAGGCCGTCTCCAAGTGGGAGAACCAGACCACAATGCCGGACATTCAGCTCCTGCCGGAGCTGTCGGTTTTGCTGGGCGTCACCATCGATGCGCTGTTCTCCATGACCGACGAGAGCCGCATGGCGAGGATCGAAAACCGGCTGGAGGACGTCCGGTTCCTGCCGCAGCAGGAATTTGAGGCGGCGGAGCAGTATCTGCGGGAACAGCGGGAGGAGCCGCAGCATAAGGCCCGGGCGGCGCTGCTGCTGGCCCGGCTCTACAACAAGCGGGCGCAGGAATATCACGATCTGGCAAAGCCTCTGGCCCGGGAGGCGCTGCTGCTGAATCCGGAGAATAAGGGGGCGCACAACGCGGTCTTTGACGCGGAGAACTGCGTCTATCCGGACTGGAACGCGGCGAACCGCTGGCAGACCATCGAATTTTATCAGGACTTCGTTGCCCGGCATCCGGAGAACCGGGTCAACTACCTCTGGCTGATGGATCTCCTGATCGCCGACGGCCGGACAGAGGAGGCGCGGACGGCCCTCCGGCAGATGGAGCGGGTGGAGTACACCTATCATGTGCCGCTCTACGAGGGCCTGATTGCCAAAGCCGAGGGCGACCATCCACGGGCTATGGCCTGCTGGGACAGAATGATGGGGGAGTATACGGTGCTTTGGACGGCCTGGTTCTGCCGGGGCGACTGCATGGCACGGCTCTGCCGCTACGACGAGGCCGTGGATTGCTACCGCAGGGCCATGGAGCTCCAGCCGGAGCCGAAGTATGTGGACGCCCCGGAGGCCATCGCCCAGATTGCGGAGATCCGCGGCGACTATGACCTGGCGATCGGGATGCGGGAAACCTGCATGGAGATCCTCCGCAGGGACTGTCAGATCACCGAGGGGGAACTGCTGGAGGTTCACCGCCGGGAGATCACCCGCCTGCGGGAGAAGCAGCGGACCGCAACATAACAGACACCGCCGGAGATGGAAAATCTCCGGCGGTGTTCCCATGCATATGTCTATTCAGCCTCCGAGGTCTGGTGTCCGCGGCGGAAGAGAAGAGAAATGCACCAGAGTCCGGCGAGGCCCACGATCGCAAAGACGACGCGGCTCAGTGTTGCAGTCTGGCCTCCGAAGATCCAGGCCACCAGGTCAAAGCGGAAGAACCCTACCAGGCCCCAGTTGATGGCTCCGATGATGGCCAGCAGCAGAGCAACGGTATCCATAGAAACACCTCCGATCAATTTCACAGCAATATCGTTCCTCATTTTTCAGAAAACATACAGACATTTTTCGTTTTCCATGCCGGCGCGGAGGTTGGAAGGCGAGATCTGCAGGCAGGCGCCCGTGCGCGCGATCGTTTCGGCGCAGAACATGGCTGCCCGCTTGGGATCGTTTAACGCTGCAAGCGCTGCAATCTCCGATAATTCCTGCAAGACCCGGTTCTTTACGGCGTCTGTGAGGTAAGCGGATGCCGATAACGTTTCTTTTGCGTTCTGAATCTTTTCCGGCAGATCATCCAGAGCGCCGGTGCAGAGATCCGTGTACACGACAAGTCTGTTCCACTCGATTTCGGAGCAGAAGAAAAAATCGTGCGGCCCGTGCCCGGAGTTCCGCAAAAAGCGTACAAGGCATTCCGGGCTGCTGACAGAAGAAAAAAACGGAAAGATGCGCTGCTCCAAAAACCCGGCGACCCCGGACACCCATTGTTCGGCCGCATCGTCACGGCTGTCCAGCCGGAATGGTGGGATGCCGCATTGCTTCATGGCGTGAATGCGGTTTCCGTATGTATAAATCTCTGCGCCACAGGGAAGCCAGAGCGGAATCACATAGGCGGTGCAGTATACCAGTCCGCCGGGACAATCGAAGGATAATCCAAAATATAGATTGTTTTTCACGGTGTAATAGCGGTGATTCTTCGTCAAAAAGCCATGTTTCTGCATCAACGGGCGGAAAGCCCGGACAAGCTGGGTGATTTTCATAAAACACTCTCTTTCCCTGGCATTGGAACAGCTTCTCCGGCTGGTTCCTGGAAAAGGGCCGCCCGATTTCCCTATACAAGCTGGCGTTCCTTTTTGCGCAGCTGAGATGCTGCAAATGCGAACATTGCAGAAGCGGCGAGAAACGTGTACACATATGGATTCTTTTTTGGCAGCGCCAGCACGACGGTTTCCGTACCATCCTGTCTGATCCGAAGAATTTCCGATTGATCGCTGGAAAGCGAATATGACGCGCCATCCCATTCCCTGTCCGGAACATCCTCAAAGAAAGGATCCAGCCGTTTATATTCTTCTTCGTTTACGCGATATTCGCATATGATACATTGTTTGCAGATCTTCTTCTCAAAAACATATCGTACATTGAGGCGGGATTCAATATACAGCAGTCCGTCGGAGTAGTTCATTGCACCGCAACCGCTTGTACTTGTAAAAATCTGAATTCCGTATTGAAACGCTCCGTCCACGGTATAAACATTGACAATACCGACATCATCGTAAAAAAGAAAGAGAAATCCATCGGAAACCAGAAATGTCTCGACATCTTCCCGCGGCACAACTTCCTCATCCAGAATCAAAAATGCGCCGCGGTCATCTTTGCCGTCAAGCTTGTCGACCCTGGAAAAGTCTTCCGAATTCAGAAGAATTCCCACGATCAAAAGAGACGCGATCATGAGAACCTCAAAGGCGTATGGAAGCAGCCGGTCTGCTTTTTTCACAGGAATCATCTCCTCCGCAGGCTGTAAGCATAGACAGGATCCGTATTGCCGGCAGAAACCGGCTCAATATGTTTCTTATAGACGTCACCTTTTGTGCTGCTGTGGCCCGCTTATCTGTCTGCGTATTTGTCTGCCGGATTCAGGGCTGAGCGCAAAGCGTCCGGAAAAATAAAGTCCAACTTCCCGTAGTATTTTTTTATTGCTTCGATGTTTTTGTGGGATGCAGGCAATTTGAACGTTTGCTTTGGATTTTGATAGACAAACCGATCCGGATCGTCCTGACCTGGAACAAACACCTCTGCACCCTGCAAAACAAAATAAATGTATGGCTGATAACCTTTCGTCCCTTTTCCTGCGGCAAGAATGCCAACTTGCCGAACCTGTCTCCAGAGAATGCGGCGATAACAAATTCCAAACACACAGAACCGCAGAGAAGCTGTGTCAATCTCGATGGTGCGCTGTGTTTCCACACCAAGAATGACGGCCAGGAGCAGGATCAGAAAACAGCTTCGTTTCCCGGCCGCGTTTTCCGCGTGAAAAAGACCATATACGGAAAACGCTGCTATCAGGAGAAAGACAACCATAAGCAGGGGAGGATTCTTCAATCTGTCCGCTTTGTTTTTCATTGGCATCACCCGGTTTTTCAGAATGCTGCGGGGGGGCGTTTCGGGGCCTGACTCACGTTTACCTGACCTGCCCGGTCCCAGTGCTCCGCCCGTGACCTCCGGCAGGAACGCGGCTGCAAACGAAGTTTACAATTCTATTATACTCTGCTGCGATAATCCGGTCAAGGACGATACAAGCGGGCCGGATAAGCGCACGGAACGCCGTTTCCTGATCTGCGGGGATAAAGGCCCTGCATGGAAACGGACCAGTGCGTTTTGAACGCGGAACAAAGGAAAAATGTGAGGTGGACAGAAACAAAATCCTGCTGTTTTTTGATAATTATTACAAAAATAATTCATGCAGAACTGGTAATTTAAGGCTTTTCAAACAATACAATCTGTTGTATAATCCAATTAGAATTGTT
>JAQXRL010000213.1 GCA_029218505.1 Eubacteriales bacterium
CAATGCTCAGTTCACTTTGGGCATTGTGGCTTTCGTCCACAATCACCACTGGCGACATCTGATTGAGAACCTGAATCAGCGCCGTTTCGTCCACATCGGGAATCAGTGCGTCACGATCCGTAAAATGCGGAACGAACTGCGCCAGATTGCCGTTCTCCTGATAAACCTTGCGGCCATCCTTCTTCTTGATGCGCAGTGCATCGTAGCTCAGCACGAAAATGGACAGGTTTTCCTGCACACTGGCGGGAGAAAGGGACTGCCCATTCAATGCCTGTGCGCCGTCGTATACTTCCACGCGAGAAGAGAAATCAAAATTGATCTGCTGACGATAGGGATGTTCAGGGTTGCGTAAATCACGCAGCGTCTGTTCCAGAATGGCATTGGAAGGAACCAGCCACACAACGGCTTTGGTTTTCATCATGCCCATGCCGCTGAAAATGTGACGCAGGGATGCACACGCCAACAACGTCTTGCCACCGCCCGTGGGAACCTTGAAACAGACATGCGGCACGCCGGGAAGCACGTCATTATACGGCGGAAGCCCGGAAAATCCCACGGCAATACCCAACTGCTGCCAATGCTTGTTGTAGGCAGCACTCAAGCTCTGCGTGCTGTTCAAGAGGGACATGTACGCGTCCAATTCACGCAGAACGCGCTTCTGATAGTTCTTTAATTCCATCTTTGCAGCCTCCCTTCCTCACAGCAATGCGATGTCGCGCGGAATCTTCTTGAAAGAAATATGGAATGTCTCCATTTCTTCTGCGCTGAGCATATTTACGTCCGCATAAATCAGATAGCTCTCCGCACGGGTCTTGATCGTGCGCAGGAACGCCTTGTTCAGCGTTGTGAGCCGATCCGGCTCATAGTAGAAGTAGTACGCATGACGGTCATGCACGCCCAGCAGGTGCTTTTCGTCAGCAGACGGTTCAGGCATGGGCTGGCGCGTTTCGGTATAGTACACATACTCGCGGATTTTCTCTTCCGGCACGTTGGGATTGAGCAGTCCATCAATCAGCAGGGGCTCTCCCAATTCATAAAAGCTGAAACCGCCACCCGTGCCAGGAACCGCCTTTTTACCTTCGCCATAGCCCGAAATGACGCGCTTGACGCGTTCTGCGGTGATGCTGTCCGCATAATCCATCATTTCCACCAGAATGAACTTGCGGTGTCCGCCATCTTGTTTGTTCATGTTGAGAACGGCGTGGGCGGTAGTGCCGGAACCGGCGAAGGAGTCAAGGATGATGCTGTCGGGATCGGTAGCAATTTGCATAATGCGCTCAATTAAGCGTACAGGCTTTGGATAGTCAAACACAACTTTTCCCATAATTCCAGCCAATTGTTTGTTTCCTTCTTGGGTATGACCAACTTCTTCGTGATTCCACCATGTCCATGGAACCATGCCCGGCATTTCGGCTAAAAATCGTTTTACTGATGGTGCACCATCGCCATTGTTGCCATACACCATTCGCTTATCGTTGGTAAAGTTATCAAATCCCTCTTTGGTAACCCGCCAGCACCGTCCTTCTGGTGGGGTTACAACTCTACCAGAGGGCAAAGTAATCTCATACATTTGATTGGGTCGGTAACCAGGAGCAGTGAAATTATCTGCTTTCCAAGGGCCGCGAGGGTCGTTATCAGGATTCGAGAATTGTTTGGTTTGTGCTTCTGTGAGAGGAAGCATATGACGCTTTTCTTTGAACAGTTCAGGAGATCGAGCATAGCATAACAGATATTCGTGCGCATCGCTTATTGCCATCCGTGCATCAGGGGAATATCTTTTCTGCCAAACGAATGTTGCAACATGGTTATTTTGTCCAAAGATTTCGCTACAAAGCAGTTTTAGATTAGCAATTTCGACCTCGTCAATACTAATAAATATTGCTCCATCCTCAGACAACAGTTTTTGCAGCAGTTTCAACCGCGGATACATCATGCACAGCCACTTATCATGGCGGCTCAGATCTTCGCCCTCTTTGCCAACCACTTCACCCAGCCATTTGCGGATTTTCGGGTCATTCACGTTGTCGTTATAAACCCACCCCTCATTGCCGGTATTGTACGGAGGATCGATGTAGATGCACTTTACCCGACCCTCATACTTGGGCAGCAATGCTTTCAGCGCATCCAGATTATCGCCGTGGATAATCATGTTTCCGCCATCATTCTGTCCTTCGGAAGCAAAGGTATATTTCTTTTCCAGCGTGCGGAACGGCACGTCCAAATGGTGATTGACCACCTTATCTTTTCCGATCCAGTTAAGTGTCGGCATTGTTCTGTTCTCCTTTGACGAGGTCTCTAAGTCCTTCAGCCGTCATTTTCCCAGATAAATACAGCAGGGTTGTATTCAGATTATTGACGATTTGTTCATCTGTTGCATTTTGAAATGAAACCCAGCCCGGATTCACGGGGGAATTGTAGGCTGCAATGACAGCATCTTTCTTGTTTTGATGAATTATGATTTCCATTGCCTTTTGCCTGTCAATTCTGCGTCCTTGCATATAATCGTTAATGATTTTCTGGATTTCTGCAATGTCATGGGCATTATCAGCAATGCGTCGTGCTTTATCAAAATTATCAAAAGTAGCCATCTTACGACCTCCAATCACTGCTACATCTGGACTTATTTCTTTACTGAAGTAGCGATATCCTTTAACTCCTTAACTCCATCCTTAAGTACTTTCATGAGCTCATCATGATCATCAACACTACTAAAGAATGTTGTGTAGTTCTCCAAATCTACAAAAATGTCGCTGCCGTACTTTTTGCCATCGGACTGATAAGTAATAATACCGGTCACTGGCATCATTTTAGGATTCCCACGAAGCTCGTTACTACCAATATACAAGTCATAATGCTGACCGACACCGATAATGCATGTCTTGTCTTTTTGTTTGTTCAGAATTGAGCGAATATTCTCATTGGGCAAACTATCAATGAATGCTTGTGTTAATTGGATATTGACATTTTGAGCAGTCGTTTTTCCATGATTGACAAAACGAACAATATACCACAACCGTCTCTCATAAATGAATTCCACTTCAATGCTGGGGCGATTTTCTTCTTTATACTGTTTTCTCATTTCTTCCAGTTGTTCATGTGACGCCTTAGCAGATTGATGGTTGAAATAACAAATGAAGCATGTAGCAATTACATAAACCAACGTAATCCAAAATATTGCCCAGTTAGCATCCATGTTCTTTATCCTCCCTGCTTAGCGGTTGTACACATACCCCGTCCCGCGTCCATTGCCAATCTTGATGATCGTGCCATCTTTCACCAGCTCACCAAGAGCTTTTTCGATGGTGGTTGCACTGATATCGGGGCAAGCGTCT
>JAQXRL010000214.1 GCA_029218505.1 Eubacteriales bacterium
TGTTGATTACGGGAGAAATTTCGGATAAACGCAAAATTTGAAATGCATCTTCCTCTGCAGTTGGGTTTGAAATGCTTTCAACCTGCGGGCTGATTGGCTGGATCTCGCCATTTGCTTTGCGGACTACGTTCACTTTGGAGAGCGCCATTTTCCCTTGGTCCAAAGCCCGTCCATAGACAATTTGACAGCCTGCCATTCGGCATACAATACAATCTGTTGTAGAATCAATCACAACGCCTGCTCCGATATCACGACTTTTTCCGGCCGAACAGACGCGCAGCCCGGTAACTTTCCCTTGTTCGATGTATACGCCGGTAATCACGGTTTCATATTCGACTTTCACCCCATGCTTCTGCGCCTCTTTTTCGTAAAAAAGGCTCATTGCCGGACCTGTATAAGGAGGAACCCGGGCATACAGCCCATGGCAATTCATTTCGTCTGCACATCGTAGTAAGTCCTCCCGTGCGCCTCCGGGCGAACCATACCAGCCTTCTCCCGAAATGCCGCCATGGACAGAGATGCCGCCCATCGCAGCAGTTCGTTCGATTCCGAGTGTCCGCAAATTTTCCCTGCCGCACAAGATCGCCGTTTGCGCTCCAACTGTACCAAGTCCGACAACAACCACGTCATAGCTTTCCGTGAAAACCGCCTTTGCCGGAATGACGCAGACACGCCTCTCCTTCAGTGTTGAGAAATCCATCTACAGCCCTCCTCCAGCGATGAAACCACGTCCGGATACTGCCCGGACGGAATGAAAAACATTCCCTTGCGAATTTCCTCCTGTTTTATCTCGCGATACTCTGTTGCCATGCATACAGCTTCCGCGCCCATGAAAAGTTCCGGATTCAGGGGCTTTAAGCTCCTCCATGCCTCATTCAGACATATTCGCGCCGTTGAAGCATCCGCATCCATCGGGATTTCAGTTCGCAGGATGTATTCCTCCGGCAATGCTCCGGTCAAAAGTTTCACGTTTTCATTGCCAGGACGAAAGGCTGGCAATGGACTGGTCGATTGTGAAATCCGCACAAGCGCGGCGCACAACGCACGGCCGCTGATACGGTGCCTCCCGCTGCCATCCCAGGCGGCAGGCATTGTATCAACAATCTGTTCAGCATGAAAAGCAGTAATTCCCTCCGTAGTCCATGCCGTTACGCAGAAATCGCCGCTGCTGCCGCTTACATCAAGGATTTCTGTGTTCAGATATACATGACACCTGCGTTTGAAAAGCAATTCTGCAATTGCATCTGCCACGGGAGGCAAATGCAGCTTATTGGCAAGGCAAAATCCTCTTTTTCGCAGGATTTCCATCAGATATTCTCCTTCCGGCTCCTTCGGCTCCGAACTGACAGGACGATGCAGGGCTGCCGTATATTCGGATGCCATCAGAATCCCCCGCTCGAGAATGCATGTTTTCTCAGGATTTCTAAGCGCCATGCCGCAGGCAAATGCTCCGGCTCCAAGCGCAATGGTGTGAAATCGTCTCAAGATTGCACCTCCAGTTTGTGCTGCTGTATTCATAATGCAAGCGTCGCCGCCATAACACTGGCGCCCTGTTGCAATCTGCCTTTCTCGCCGTCAACGCAGAGGGCCTGAGGGCGGCGCGATTTTCGACGTTGCATCATCCCTTCAGCGCCCCGATCATCACGCCTTTGACAAAGTACTTCTGCAAAAACGGGTATAACACCAAGATAGGCACTGTAGAAACAACAATCAGGCAGTACTTTACAAGCTGTTCTGAATAATTCGTCTGAACGAAGTCCATGCTGTTGTCAGAGGCCAATGTCATGTTGCTCTCAATTAAAATTTCCCTCAAGAACAATTGCAACGGGTAATAATTCCGGTTACGTAAGAACACCATGGCGTTGAACCATGCATTCCAGTGTCCTACGCCATAATACAACGCAATGACGGCAATGACCGCCATGGACATAGGAAGCACAATACGACTATATACGACAAAATCATTCGCTCCATCAATTTGCGCAGACTCCTCCAACTCATTGGGAATTCTCATAAAAAACGTACGCATGATGACCATATTATACGTGCTGATGGCCCCAGGCAAGATGACCGCCAGCGGGGAATCAAAAAGTCCCAACAAACGAATTACCAGAAACAGCGGAATGATTCCTCCGGAGAAAAACATGGTGACCAAAATCAGCTTCATCAGCAACTTTCGCGGCGCAAAATGCCGCCTGGACAGAGCATATGCTAGCAGCGATGTCAGAAGCAAGTTTAGCGCAGTCCCTCCGAAAACATATCCTACGCTGTTGCAAAAGCCTCTCCAGATATTTTTGTTTTTCAGGATAATGCGATACCCCGACAACGTGGGTTTTCCCAGAACATGAAACAACAAGCCCTCATGCTTCATCAATTCTTTTCCTTCAGAAAAGGATCCGAACAACACATGCAGCATAGGATACAACGTAATGATCATCAGCACGCACATCAAGACAATATTCAGCACATCAAAGCTTCTTTCACCAAGCGAATGTCTCGTTTTCAAATTCGCACCCCCATTACCAAAGACTCGTATCGTTCAATTTTCGGGAAATCGCATTGGCGCCAAGGATTAAAACCAGGTTGATCACGCCGTTAAAGAAGCTGATTGCGCTGGCATAACTGTATTCCAAGTTTTGCAGTCCCCTTCTGTACGAATACGTAGAAATCACATCCGCAGTTTCATACGTCATGGGATTGTACAACAGGATGATCTTCTCCCATCCGATCGACATAATATTGCCAATTTTCAAAATCAACAGAATAACGATTGTCGGAAGGATTCCCGGCAAAGAGATGTGCCATGCCTTCTGAAACCGGTTCGCACCATCCAGCGTTGCCGCTTCATACAGCGCAGGATCAATCCCCGTCAGCGCTGCGAAATAAATGATGGAACCCCATCCGAATTCCTGCCAGATTTCTGCAGTAACATAAACCGTGCGAAAATACCGGGCTGTTCCCAACAAATCCGTCTTTGGCATGCCGAACAGTTGCATCACCCCGGAAATCGGCCCATTTGCGCCGCACAACGTGCGAATCAAGCTGCACATTACCACGGCGGAGATAAAATGCGGAATATATACAATCGTCTGCGTCACGCGCACGAACGATTTAGAACGGACCTCATTCAAGAAAAGCGCAAACAAGATCGGCACGGGAAATCCCCACAAAAGTTGATAGATGCTGATCAACAGCGTATTTCGCAATGTCCGCAGGAAATATGCATCTCCCAGGAAGCTGCGGAAATGCTTTAGTCCAACCCATTCACTTCCAAGGAATCCGTGCACCACCTTGTAATCCTGGAAAGCGATCACTAGGCCAAACATCGGCATATAATGAAACAAAATATAATACGCCAACGCCGGCAACACCATCAAATACAAAATCGGATAGGTGCAGATATTTTTGAACAAATTTACGCGCTTATGCGCATTGCCCGCACGCACGACGGTTCCAGTCATGAAAGCACCTCTTTCGCGTCGGAAGCCGCCTTTCGGCGGCTTCCTGGATAAATTTCCGGATTACCGGGCCATATACCGGTCGTAGGCTGCCTGATAAATTGAGCAGGCTTCCTCAATGCCAAATTCTGTCATTTTTTGGCGGAACACGTCAAATTCATCCAGATTCGTTTCGCCAAGAATGAATTTGTAAATCGCCTCGTCGGAATACGTGTAAATGACGTTCATGATCTCGTTCAGGCGAGTAGATTCTTCTGCCGTCAATGTCAAATGCGCGGGCAGACGCTGGGAATCATCGCGATTCCAGGAAAACGCCTCAAAAATCTGCTTATGCTGCGGCAAACTATAATTCGCGTATTCCGGCTCGTCCAGATACATCATCATCAGCGGCTGCAGCGTATAAATCGCGCGATTATATTGAAGTCCGCTGCCATTGTTCTTCATATATTCGCTGTATTCCCGATATCCAGTTTCCTCGTTCACCACATACGTATCGAAACCATCCATGTGTCCCATGCCCCATGCACACAGAAGGATGGCATCGTCGCCATACAGGTAATCAATAAACTTCACTGCTTCCACAGGATGCTTGCAGGTCGCAGAAACAAAGCACGCGTTCCCGCTCAACGACCACGCCCGGCGCACCAGCGTAGCCTGATCC
Source organism: Eubacteriales bacterium (assembly GCA_029218505.1). Classification (GTDB taxonomy): domain Bacteria; phylum Bacillota; class Clostridia; order Christensenellales; family Aristaeellaceae; genus SUG1456. Next base: position 4,120 of record JAQXRL010000214.1, read on the forward strand.
TCCTCATTCAGCCTGGGCGATACACAACCCATTACGTCATATCCCTCGATTTCCTCGGGAGCTACCGACAGCGCCGTGGTTGCCATGTATGCGCCACCCACAATCGCGCCGGCCCGGCCGTTGTAAAACATGGTGGTAGTGTCGTCATCGCTGCGGGTTATGAACTCCCGATCCATGAGTCCATCCTCTATCCATCCGCGCAATAACGCCATGAAATCCTTGTAGCCATCCAGCATGGCGCCATAAACTACCTTGCCATCGTTGATTTGGAAATCCCGAATAGACACGCCGTATGCGCCGGCAAAAGCGTTTACACGGCTGGTCGAAGAGGAAAACTGTTTCATTGCCAAAGGCACCTCTACGCCCATATCTTTGAACGCCTGCAAGACTGCGTCCCAATCCTCAATGGTAACAGGCGCTTCCAGTCCAGTCTGTTCCAACAAGTCCTTGCGCAGCAGCACACCGTCGCTGGTGCGGCCCTCCACGAAGTCCGGCCCATAGATCTGCGCGCCAAACTTCACGATATAGCCACCGTCGCTGTAGATCGCTTTTTTCGCGTATGGCGCCATATGATCAATTTTGTTCCAGAAATTCGAGGCATGTTCTTGAACCAGGGCATTTATGTCCATCAAGATTCCATCCTTCATGGCTCCCTCTGCACCGCCGGGATAACTCTTTTCAAACATGTCCGTGATGTAAATGTCCGGATAATCTCCCGATGCCAGCAGCGTGGAAAAATAGGTGGCTTCATCGCCAGCTGGGGGATGAATAAACGTCAGGTTCAAACCAGTCTGTCGCTCCATCTCCTTTACGATTGGATGGTCCTCATAGCTATCCATGATCGTCGCGGCCTCGCCAACCATCTTCACATAAATCTTCAGTTCCAATCCATCCTGCGAAATGGGCAACGCATCCTCTGCCAGCGCCATTCCTAGCGTCAACAGAAGCGTCATCAACAATGCCATAATTTTCCGAAGCATTTTCCCTTGCTCCCTTCTATTTCTTTGCCTGGGGTTTGTTCTCATGGATTTGCGCGCTCGCCATGCAAAACGAGTATAGCATCATTGCGCGAACAATGAAATCCCCAGTTTTTGCGCTGCTGATCGACCATTTTTGCAAGAAAAAAGGAAAAGGCGCGCAAATCGATGGGATTTGTTCGTCCATCCCGCCTCTGCGTCGCCTCTTAACCCGATTATCGTGATGTTTTGTCCTCGGGATTTTCCATATTTTTTCTGAATTTCCCGGGTGTGAGATCTTCTATCCTGCGAAACGCCCGAATAAAGGAATCTACATTGGAGTATCCGACCTGCAGCGCAACCTCCTGAACCGTCAATTCCGGCCGTTCCGACAGCAGGCTCTTTGCTTTCTGCACGCGCACCTGATGGATATACTCCAGAGGCCCGACCATTGTCGCCCGCTTGAACAATCGTGAAACGACATCCATGGGCATGTTCAGTTCATCCGCGATTCTGCCCACGCAAAATTGCTGGTTCGCATATTCTCTTGCCACGATACGCTTTACGCGCTGCGCCAGTTCCGTTCCTTCATCCCTGTCGTTCTTGCCGCTCGCATTCTCCATCACCGCAATCATTTCACGAACCAAGTCCCAACGCGTCGGGCTATCTGCCGCTTCGAAGCGCTGAAAGCATTCCTCCAACCTCGCCAGCACGCGCCCACGTTCCTCCACTTTCATATGCAACACCAGAGAAACGATATCATGGTATAACCCTGCAACCACGGCGCTCTCCGGCAACAGTATCCGCTTGGTGCGGATGCGTTCCATCAACAAATCCAGCCGCGCCCTGGCTCCGCAGTATTCCCCTGCCTGCATGAATGCCACCAATTCACCACATTTGGCCTCCACATAGTTTGCGTCATTTTCCGGCATTCTCATGTCCGGCAACCCCGCGCACACCAGTACGTTTTCCTCTACGGGGAAATCCATTACATATGCATAGGTTCGACGCATTTCCCGTACCGCTCCGCCGGCATCGCCTTGCACGGCGCTACCAATCAGCGCAATGACCTCGCGGGCACAATTTTCCCGCATAAACGATATTGTTCGTTCGCAGAGCAATCGCGCAGCTTCATCACCCAGCACATCCGCCCCAGTCCGCACCGTTACCAGAACCAGCGAGCATCCCGTTAACACATCCGCAGACGTTTCCGCCGCAAAAGTTCGTTTCAAAAATTCTTCGAAAATTTGCAGTGCACGCATCGTTTCATCGTCCGCTTCATCTTCGCCGGCATCTTCTGGAAATACGAAAAGGATGATGCGCAAATTTGATGCATCTTCCCCATTTGCCAAGAAACCGCTTTGCGCAATCTCCTCCTGCCCATTGAAGAGCCTTCGCAGATACCTCTCGTTCTTTTCCATTCCTTCCCGTCGGCTGTGCGCATCCATCATACGATGTTCTTCTTCAGCCTTAAGCAACGCGCATCGGATTTGCGTGTATTCGTCTTCGCCGGAATTCCCTGCGTCGCCCAACATGCGCGTCAAGTTGCGAATGGGTTTATAGTGCCGTTTCGCAAAGTAAACCGTCAGCGCTGCGCCAACCACGATGCAAAACGCAAGCGTTGCCATGCTGATTCTTTTCACGCGAATCAAATCGGACAGCCATTGATCTTCCGGTACGGACAGCACAACCGTAAAACCATATTTTTCCGAAGAAACAACGGAATATTTTCCCGCCTGCGCTGCTTCCGACCATACAGTCTCCAGCATTTCTTCATCACTGACGTATATCGGCGTACCATCCGCCAGGTATATCCCCACCGCGCCGCCTTTTTCAAACGTTGCCTGCAATATATAAAACATGCGCTTCACATTCATTTGTGCCACCAAGCTGCATGTTTTTTCTGTTCCTAGCAACGGCAGACGTTTTACAGCGTACATTTCAAACCCTGTATCCGTTCGCTGCAAAATCCATTGCAATTGTCCCCTTGCCTCGTCCCAAATCTGTTTCGTCCAAGCCTCCTTGGAAATTAAAAGTTCCGGATGAAGCGAAGAATAGCCATATTCCAAGCGCTGCGCACTGTTGGATGTCACATACATATCGCTGGTGCCAAAATATACGTATATCTTTGAAAACCATGTTTCGTTTGCGGAAGTAAGCCGGCTGATTTCTTCACTGAACGCCCTGATCCGAATATAATCACCATTCTGAAGCGCTTCATACGTTAAGCTGGATACCTGTTTCTGATTCATATCGGCATCCAGATATACCGCCAAATGATTGAATTCTGCAATGCCGTTTTCTAATTCCGTCTGTAATCCATGCGCGGTTGCCAGATTCACTCCCTGCAATTTCTCTCGAACGGTACGCATTGCCTCCGCATAAAACATGGAAAATAAAATCAGGATCGGCAGTAAAAACACGCAAACATAGGAAATAATATATTGACGATAGATCCCGCTTTCCCGCATTCGAAGCTTGTATTTCAAGCACTTGTCCATCGACATTTCCCCCAGTTCATCGAGCTCAGCTTTTTCTTGAAAAGGATGCCAAAAATGTGGATATTTTCCATGAATCCCGCTATTCCGTGATTCCAGGATAAGGATAACGGACAGCAAAATATTCCCCACCGTCCAGAGAATATCGTCCATGGATAACAATCCAAATCGCAACGGGAAGAATCTGAAAAGCAGCAACAAAGGAAGCGGTGTTCTTGGCATACCGGGTGACGACGCCACGCTGCCCTCCCAACTGCAGAAGCGCTCACCAAAAAGCACAGTTTGCAAAGGCCATGGCCACAATCCCGTTCTCACTTCCGCTTCTTTCAGGGGCGGATGACAGTTTTGTTGCCCAAACATTCTGTAAAAGCGATCATTTCATTGGAATCATACCCGCGATTCTCATGCAAGTATTGTCAGTCCCGGCTGTACGGGTCAGAGACAGCAGCATCCCTGCGTCTTTCAATCGCCATATTCAGGCGGCAAGTTCCGCCAGGAAGTACCAGCGCGCAATATCCAGAGATTCCTTTTTCCATGTATTATACCATACTTTTCTTTACGACGCAACTTAACGACTCCGCAGATTTCCGACGTGTATTCAAAAAGGTCTGTCAACAATCTACCAAGGATGGAAAGCGGGACATTCCCACAGGGGAATGTCCCGCTTGTCCGTCTTTTTCCTTCGAAAGCGAAAATGCCGAAGCGCGCTATTCGAAATCATTCAAACAAATCGCGGACTGCGCCAAACACGGCGCCAAGGCGATCGCAAATGAGCAAATCCGCTCGCGCATCGTAACTGGTGGGGCTTTGATTGATTAGCACCAGTTTCTTTCCGCGATAATCGTTGATGAGCCCGGCGGCAGGATACACCACCAGGGACGTTCCTCCCACGATGAGCATGTCCGCCTGACGAATCGCCTGAACTGCCTGACGAACCACCGCATCGTCCAGGCCTTCTTCATACAACACCACATCCGGACGAACGATTCCTCCGCAGGTACAGCGCGGAATGCCCTGGGTTTGATCAAAGATTTCGATGCCATAGCGTTTTCCGCAATGCATGCAGAAATTGCGAAGCGTGGAACCATGCAGTTCCAAGACGTTTTTGCTGCCGGCTAGCTGATGCAAACCGTCGATATTTTGGGTAACGACGCAACGCAGCTTGCCAACGCGCTCCATTTTCGCCAGCACTTCATGGGTGATGTTTGGCTGCACGTTGCAAACCAGCAGCTTGTCCCGATAAAAACGATAAAACTCCTCCGGATTTCGATGGAAAAAGGTATGGCTCAAGATGGTTTCCGGCGGATATTCATATTTTTGATTGTACAGCCCGTCCACGCTGCGAAAATCCGGAATCCCCGATTCTGTGGAAACGCCGGCGCCGCCAAAAAAGACGATGTTGTCGCTTTGAGAAATCCATTCCCGAAAGGTTTCTATTTTCTTCTGCATACTCCCGTCTCCCGCTTGGTCCGTCTGCCGCGGCTTTTGCAAGGGCATTGCAAAGCCGGGACGGCCGATTCCCTTCAACATCCTCAAAAAACCGGATTGGCGCAGCATTCCGCTTCTCGCCAACCCGGTTCCCCTTATTTTTCCAGAACTCTCCAGTTTGTTCCCAGCACCTGCTGCAATTCCGAGTAAGTTTCCACCATCCGGTTGTAGTTGGCATCATCCATCCCTGTGGGCCGGCTGTTTAAATACTGCGCCGAGGATACCACCGAGTATTGCCCGTCTTGCTTCCACATATACAAAGGCACATAGCCTACGTTCTCTACGCGGAAGGTGCCATCCGCCTGTTCCTGAATGGTGAAATCCAAAATGATGCCGGAATCCGTGTACTTTTTGGTCATGTCCGAGATAAAATTGCCCATGCTGAAAATGGCAAATACCTCCCGGCCCACGCCGTTGGCATCCGTAAAGACCTTGTATTCCATGGGCTGCACCATGTGGGAATGGCTGCCCAAAATGATGTCTGCGCCCGCGCTGGCCAGCTTGCCCGCGTAATAAAGCTGGTTGCCGTCCGGCTGCTGGATATACTCGTCTCCCCAATGGGGCAGCGCAATAATCACATCCGCTCCGGCATCCTTCAGCCGCTGAATATCGCCCTTGAAGTCGGCCTTTTGGATGTACGGAACGCCATATTCTTTGACGTCCGGGCTGCATGCCGTTTCCATGGTATTGGTGGAATGAGTGTACGCCACAAAGCCCAGCTTAATGCCGTTTACTTCCTGAATGCAGGCGCCGGTCTCCCGTTCCTGCCGCGTGCGATACGCGCCCACAAAGCCGAATCCATAGGATTCCACCACATTGACGGTGTTCTTCATGCCGTCAAAATAGCGGTCCAGCATGTGGTTGTTTGCCAACGTAAGAAAGTCCACGCCGCACTCTTTCAGCGCGTCCAACAGGCTTTCCGGCGTATTGAACATGGGATATCCGGAATACTTCATGTCCTTGTACTTGCCGATGGTGGTTTCCAGATTGCCGATGGTGAGATCCGAATCACGCAAAGAATCCGCCACATAGGCGATTTCCGGCAAGAAATCATAGCTGCCGTCAAACTGCTTTGCAGCCTCCAATTGCGCCGTAGACACCATAATATCGCCAATCATGCGAATGCGCGCGGAACGCAAACCATTCGCAGAAGCAATTTGTTGCGTCCCAGCCGTGTTCGCGGGTTCCGGCGTAATCAGCGGCGCCAGCGTTGGCGTCGGGCTGGGTTCCGGCGTAAGTTCCTGCGTTGCCACCGGCGCGGAAGGGGACGCCTCCGGCTGTACGGATTGCTGAACCGCGGGAGTGTTTCCCGGAGAACCGGGGACAACGTTGTCTTTTCCGCCCCGGGTTGCCAGCGCCACAATCAACGCGACCACGATCATCAGTACAAACGCCGCAGCCACAATCAGCTTCAGCTGGTTTCGCTGCTGTTGCCGAATCCTTCTGGCCTGACGGCTGGACTGACTCTTGCTTACGTACACTCGGTCTCGCATGCTCTTTCCTCCGTATACAGGCATCTGTTATTCCTGGGATTCTTCCTTCGGCGCTTCGTCGTCGGAAGCGACATCCGGCTTGGGGCCGGGCCAGGTAATTTCCGGCTCCGCCTGAGGCGCGCTTGTTTCCCCAAAAGCTTTGCCGCATGCAGGGCAAAAAGCCGCGTCCTTTTTGCGAAGCGCGCCGCATTCCGGGCAATATTCTACATCGGGCCTGGGCTGTTCCGCCGGCGACTCTGCTTCCGGAAGCCTTGCGCCGCAATTTGCACAAAACTTGGCGTTCAAGGACTGCACCGCATTGCAGGAAGGGCACCTGCGCTGCTGCCGCAAGCGATCCCGCTGTCCAATCAACGCTTCCAGTCGGGCAAGGCCCTGTTCAATCTGTTCGATAAACGGCGTCAGCACGGCGTTATCCGGATCTCCCGCCGCCTGTGCGTCATAATATGCGCGCCCCAGCGCGCCATATAAACGATCCAATTCCGTATTGAGGTTTCTGATCTCGCTGCCCAGCCGGGTGAGTTCCATGCTATCGCGGGTCTTTTCCTGCACGGATCGCGCCGCGCCGGAGATACGCTTGCTGATATCATTCAAAAAATCCATTCCAACTGCTCCTTTCAGCGCAAGAACGCATTCCAATTTCCACACTTCAACTTTTATATCTTACCCCTTTTTCCCTGGGAAATCAAGTAAAATCTGCATCCCGCGTATGTTGGGCGAATCCCGTGGGAAAATAGTTCCGGGGTGATGTTTTGTTTACGCTGTTTTTCCGGGCAATGATACTTTATGTGCTGATGATCCTGGTCATGCGCGGGATGGGCAAAGGGCAACTGGGGCAATTTCAGCCGTATGAATTGGTGATGGCGATTCTATTGGCCGACATTTTCGCCACGCCGATGGAAAGCGTTTCCACGCCGCTTTTGTATGGAATTGTGCCCGTGGCCGCGTTGTTTGTCGTGCACAGCTTGATCACGCTTTTGTGCCTGCGCTTTGATCGCATCCGCGCCATTATCTCCGGCAAGCCCACGGTGGTCATCAACGACGGGGAAATCAATCAAAACGAAATGCGCAGGCTTTGCATCAGCCTTTCGGATCTCATGGAAGGACTGCGTTCCGCCGGCATTTTGGATCCTTCCGAAGCCGGCACTGCGATTTTGGAAGCGAACGGCACGTTGACCGCCTTTCCCAATTCTCAATTCCGGCCGCCGCAAGCCAGGGAAATGGGACTGAATCCCGGATATGAGGGCATGCCGCTTCCGCTCATCATCGACGGCCGCATTCAAAAAAACAACCTGAACACCGCGCGTTTGGACGAAACCCGCTTGAACAGGATGCTTTCCGGCAGGGCGCTTTCCGTAAAAAAAGTGTATTTGGCCTGTCTGGACACCCAGGGCCGCATGACCATCACCGTTGCGGGCGGCGGCATGCTGCGCTTTCAGGCAATCGCGCCCGAGGAGGTGTGTTGGTAAATGCGCAGCAAAATGACCGCCATGTTGATCACGCTGGCGCTGGCCGTCGCGCTGTGCTGCGCATCGCTAATGTTCCTGAATTATTTTATGGATCAAGCGGACGATCTATGCTCCAGGGCCATTTCCCAGGTGGAGGCACAGGATCATCACGGCGCGCTGGAATCGCTGACAACTTTGGCGGAAAAATGGGAAAAATGGGCGGCGCTTCTGGAAAGCGTTACGTCCCATGAAGATTTGCAGGAGGTAACCCGGGAAATTATCGACACGAAGACCTGCCTGGAACAAGGCGACATTGACGATTTCACCCGGCAAGCCGCGCAATTGGGGCATGCCATTCACCACATTCGGGATCAGGAGGACATTCGCCTGTCCAATCTCTTCTAATTCGGAAAGAAAGACGGATTTTTTCCCGAAACCGCGCATAGGATGTGCGGGAGGGATGCCCATGGAACCACGGTTGCTGCTGGCCCTGTGCGGGCTGACATATCGAAATCCGCCGGAAAACGTAGCACTGCGCCTGGCGCGCGGGAAAGAAGTGCCCATTCGAGATATGTGCCGGGAATTGCTGCGCCTGAGCGACACCGGAGAACTGCCCTGCGGGGAACTGCGGCATTGGGAGTGGGAAACCTTCTCGCGCTTGATGCATACGGAAATCGACATCATCCGATATATCAACCGCAACGATTCCAGCGGGTTTGTGGGCATGGCGTTCCGGGACAAGCGCGGACAGATTGTGGCTGCGATGCGCGGATCGGAAACATCCATGGGTTGCGCTCCCAATGATATCGATTGGGTGGACAATTTTGCCGCGCCGTTTTCCGTTTCCGTGCAATACCAGGACGCGGAGGACTTTGCCAACGCGTTTCCCACGGACAATCTCACGCTGACAGGCCACTCCAAGGGCGCCAACAACGCGCTATATGCCCTTTCTGTTGCCATGAACGAATCCGCCCGGGCCGTGGTGTTCAACGGTCAGGGCTTCGCCTGCGATTTCTTCCATGCGGAACAGCGGCGCACTCTGCGGCAGCGGGGCGTAAATTACGTCGTCGCGGATGATCTGGTGGGAGCGCTGCTTTGCCACCCTGAAAACCGCATCTTCGTTCGGGGAAAACCCGGCGTCAACCCGCACGCACCGGAAGCATTCGAATTTCACGACAACGGCAATCCAATTCCTGCCATGCGCACCCTGCGCTCCCGCGCCATTGACCTTGCTTCCAGGGCTGCTCTGCCGCTGTTGCGGCGTTGGGCCCATGCGGCGCGATAATTTTGCCGTGTCTCCGCGCCAAAAATCCGGAGGAAAACACAAGTTTCCTCCGGATTTTTCCGTCCTGTTTTCCATTTTGCGCCGCTAACCGCCCGCACGAGGCAAATTCCAACGGTATTTTGCGGAAAGCAAGCGAATCACAACCACCACGGCGCAACCGGACAGCATTGCAACGGCATCGCCCATCCGCCGCCACAACAGCGCGCAGACCAACGCGCCCAGGATGGACGCGCAGGCATACACGTGTTTCACGAAAATATAGGGCGTATTTCCCGCCAACACGTCCCGCAACACGCCTCCGCCAACGCCCGTAATCACGCCCACGAAGATCAGTAAAAACAAATTCTCCTGCTGCATGACATCGTGGGCAATGCGAATGCCCACCACGGTAAAAATTCCCAGTCCGACAGAATCCATTACCAGCATGATCTTTTCATACAGCGCATGGGTCTGGGCAAGCCATCCGCGCGTAACGGGCAAAAACGCCACCACCGATACCGCAACGGACACTGCGGCATAAACCGGGTTGCGAAACGTGGCCGGCGGCGTAATTCCCAGCACCAAATCCCGAATGATGCCACCGCCAACCGCCGTGACAAGCCCCAGCACAATCACGCCAAAGAGATCCATGCGCCGTTTCATGCCCGTCATGCTGCCGGAAAGGGAAAACGCCACCGTGCCCATGATTTCCATGGCCAACACAAATTGATTCATATCTTATGCGCCGAGATGGTCCTTCAAAAATTCCACTGCCAATCGAATGTCGCCCGTGGGATCCTGTCCCACTTCCCGTTCGATGGTGGCGAATCCATGGAAGCCAACGTCCTGCAACGCATTGAGGTATGCGCCAAACGGCACGGAACCCTTGCCCAGCGGCACTTCCAGGAACGGCGGCTCCTTTTCGTCGCGGGGTTCTCCATTGGTCAAGCCATAGATCACCTCCGCCGGCACATCGCGCAGCTTCACGCCATCCTTGGCATGCGTATGCACGATATAATCCTTTAACGTATACACCGCCTGAACCGGGTCGTCTCCCGTTACCATCACCAGGTTTGCAGGATCCAGGTTCACAGCCACGCCTGTGGAATGCAGCGAATCCAAGAAACCCTTCAATGTTTTCGCGCGCTCCGGGCCGGTTTCCACGGCAAAATGCGCCTCCACCGAATCCGCATATTCCGCCAACCGGCCGCAGGCCTCCTGCATAATGCGATAACGCGGATGCGTCTCGTCCTCCGGCACCACGCCGATGTGGGTGGTAACCACTTTCACGCCCATGTCCACCGCCATGTCAATAATGCGAATGGATTCTTCGATCAAACCCGGATTGGCTTGCGGATTGCCAAACCCTTTTCCCAAATCTCCGCAAAGCGCGGAAATCACCAGACCTTCGTCCGCCACCATGCGCATAAAATCCCTGCGTTTTTGGCCCACCAGATTTGCAGGCGACATCTCGCCCCGGGTCGCATACACTTGTATGCCCTGCACGCCCATGGACGCCGCCAGTTTCAGCGCCTCCGGCACCGGTTTCCGAAAGCTATCCAAAATTACGCCGATTGATAAACTCATGGTTTCTCCCTCCAAATCGTTTCCGCTTGCTTGCAGTATACAAGTTTTTTGCCCGGAATGCAACAGGTTCTTCGGGTATTTTTCCAATCCAAGATGAAAAAGCAAAGGTTTTGCGTTGAAAAAACAAATCGCCCGTGGTATACTCTGAAGAGGGAAATTTTGTTTCTTCCAGGAGGCGGTATTGTGTCCGGACAACAGCGCAGAGACGCGGTGCTTGCGCGCATCGCCCAATCCGACGGTCCCTTGAGCGCATCCCGCTTGGCGCAGAGTTTGGGCGTCAGCCGCCAAGTCATCGTGGGCGACATCGCGCTCCTTCGCGCCGCCGGCATCGATATCGCCGCCACGCCGCGCGGTTACATGCTGCGCCATGAAACAGCCGGCCTGATCCAAAAACTGGTGTGCACCCATTCCGAAAAGGATATGGCCGACGAATTATACGCCATCGTGGATAACGGCTGCACCGTGCTCAACGTTACCGTGGAACACCCGATTTACGGCACCATTACCGGCGAACTCAAGTTGGCTTCCCGTTATGATGTGGACTGGTTTTTGCTTCGCGTTCGGGAATCCTCCGCAATGCCCCTATCCGCTCTCACCGAAGGCGCGCATACCCACGCCATCCTTTGCCCGGACGAAAACGCCTTTTTGCGCGTGGAACATATTTTGAAAAATAAAGGCTATCTCCTTGAATCTTAACGCGGAAAAGCATACAATACACCTGTCTTGACACATATCGGAAAGAAGGTTCAGCACATGTCAAAGTTTTCCGCGTTTCTCAAGAGGAAGGATATCGTCATTTCCGGCAAGCGTTACGGCATCGACGCGCTGGGCGCCATGGCGCAGGGGCTGTTCTGCTCGCTGCTCATCGGTACCATCATCAACACCCTGGGAACGCAGCTGCACATTGCATTTTTGAACACCATCGGCGATTATGCCAGCAAGATGTCCGGCCCAGCCATGGCGGTGGCCATCGGTTACGCGCTGCATTGTCCTCCGCTGGCGCTGTTTTCCTTGGTGGCGGTGGGCAGCGCGGCCAACGGCCTGGGCGGCGCGGGCGGCCCGCTGGCCGTGTTGGTCATCGCCATTCTGGCGGCGGAAGCCGGAAAAGCCGTATCCAAGGAAACGAAAATCGATATTCTGGTAACGCCGCTTGTCACCATCGGGGTTGGCGTGGCCCTGTCCGCATGGTGGGCGCCGGCGATTGGCGCAGCCGCCAGTTCCGTGGGACAAATTATCATGTGGGCGACGGAACTGCAGCCCTTCCTCATGGGCATCCTGGTCAGCGTCGTCGTAGGCGTAGCGCTGACGCTGCCGATTTCCAGCGCCGCCATCTGTGCCGCCTTGAGTCTCACCGGTTTGGCCGGCGGAGCGGCGGTGGCAGGCTGCTGCGCGCAGATGATCGGCTTTGCCGTCATGAGTTTCCGGGAAAACGGCGTGGGCGGCCTGGTAAGCCAAGGCTTGGGCACGTCCATGCTGCAAATGGGCAACATCGTGAAAAACCCAAAAATCTGGATTCCGCCAACGGTGGCCTCCGCCATCACCGGGCCCATCGCCACCTGTCTGTTTCGCCTGGAAATGAATGGCGCGCCCATCTCCTCGGGCATGGGCACTTGCGGTCTGGTGGGACAGATTGGCGTATACACGGGCTGGGTGAACGACATTGCCTCTGGCCTGAAAACCGCCATTACGCCCATGGACTGGATCGGATTGATCTTGATTTGCTTTGTTTTGCCTGCGCTGCTCAGCTGGTCAATTGGCCTTGCTTTGCGCAAACTGGGCTGGATTCGGGAAGGCGACCTGAAGCTGAATTAAGCAGACAATCTCTTTTCCCCATGCTTGTAATCTGCTTTCAAAATTGATTTGCTTTGCGCAAGGAGAATATGCCTTGCGCAAAGCTGTTTTTTAACAATCACTTGCTCTGAATTATACATTTCTTTCCGTGTTCGCGCTTGTCAAAGCCTGTCTGTTGGGGTAGAATATAGGAAGACTAAAAGGTCAATTCTTTCAGGAGGGAACCACAATGATTAAGATTGGTATTAATGGCTTTGGCCGCATTGGCCGTCTGGTTTTCCGTGCCAGCCTGTCCCACAAGGATGTCGAAGTTGTCGGCATCAACGACTTGATCACCCCCGACTACATGGCCTATATGCTGAAATATGACACCATGCACGGCCGTTTCGAGGGCACCGTAGACTACACCGATCATTCCCTGATCGTGAACGGCCATGAAATCCGCGTGACCGCCGAAAAGAATCCCGCCGATCTGAAGTGGGATGCCGTTGGCGCAGAATACGTGGTAGAATCCACCGGCTTGTTCCTGACCCAGGAAAAGGCTGCCGGCCACATCGCTGCTGGTGCAAAGCACGTTGTGATGTCCGCTCCTTCCAAGGATGGCACCCCCATGTTCGTTATGGGCGTGAACAACGACAAGTATACCTCTGACATGCAGTTTGTTTCCAACGCGTCCTGCACCACCAACTGCTTGGCGCCCATCGCGAAGGTTCTGCATGACAACTTCGGCATCACCGACGGTTTGATGACCACCGTGCATGCCACCACCGCCACCCAGAAGACCGTTGACGGCCCCTCCATGAAGGATTGGCGCGGCGGACGTGCTGCCGCTGGCAACATCATCCCCTCCTCCACCGGCGCTGCCAAGGCCGTTGGCAAGGTCATTCCGGAACTGAACGGCAAGCTGACGGGTATGTCCATGCGCGTTCCCACCCTGGACGTGTCCGTAGTTGACCTGACCGTGAACCTGGCCAAGCCCGCCAAGTACGAGGAAATCTGCGCCGCGATGAAGAAGGCCGCCGAAGGCGAACTGAAGGGCATTTTGGATTACACCGAGGATGCGGTTGTTTCTTCCGACTTCCTGGGCGATCCCCATACCTCCATCTTCGACGCGAAGGCCGGTATTGCTCTGACCGACACGTTTGTGAAGGTTGTATCCTGGTACGACAACGAATGGGGCTATTCCAACAAGGTTGTGGATCTGATTGAGTACATGTACTCCGTAGACCACAAGTAAGAAATTGCTTCCGGAAAGAAGAACCCGCGCGCTTCATGTGCCGGGTTCTTCTTAGCAAATATCCCCCGGCCAGTCCGGGGGATATTTGCATATGCGGGCTGCCCGCCAGAACCATCGCAGGCGCATAGACGCCCTGACGCACGCGTGGAATTTGTTCCTTCCCAAACATCGTCATCTGCTTGCCGGCTTCCCTTCATCCAACGGATGTTGGATGCATCCTGTATTTTCTGTTTGTTTTTGCCAATCGTTTCTACGCAAATATCCTCGGCGCCGGAATTTCAGGTTTCCGAATTGTTCCTAGATCGCCAGGCTGCTCTTCTGTTTCCCATATCCAAGAAAACTCGACGCGCTCCCTTTTTACGAAAAAAGACTATTCTTCAATCCTACGGCGCAACACGATGTGGTATTTGCCGCGCAGTTGTCAGGCCGCATCTCCATGATCGCAAAGGGCGTTTTCTCGTCGCCGAATCTCACGCCTTGCGTATGGGCATAATCATGATCTCCCGGCGAAACTGAGGGCATGTGCGGACAAAGCCCCAAAATACCAGCAGCGCCCTTGCAGGCGCATGAACGCTCTGGCATCTGCGTAGGCTTGTCACTTGCCGCCCGTGAAAGACGGGCCTTTCTCTTGCCTGCTCCCCTGAAAAGGGGCGTCTTCCTTCCCAAACATCGTCATCGAATCTCCCACCTTCTCCTGTACTTGTTTTTCAGATTCCCAAACTGTTCGTAGATCATCAGGCTGCTCTTTCCCTTCAGCTAGCCCATAAAACTCGACACTGCTGCCTTCGGCGGTCTTCGGAACCCTACGCCTGGCGAGGGGTTTTCCTGGTACAAAAAACGAGCACAGCGCACAAAAACGCCATGCTCGATTCTCTGTTCCGCAGCAATTTTTTGAACGTCCATGCGTGGGACAAAATGCTTGACCCACGCACAGCAACAAATTCCAAGCGTTTAGAAGCGATCCAGGTAATAGGTGACGGAAGCTTCTTCCATCCACTGATTCACCTGATCGTTGTACGCAGCCTCCGTTTTTTCAGCCTGCTGCGCTTCCAAGATTGCGTCGTGTACTTCCTCCAGCGGCACCGCGCCTGCCGGCACATCCGCCAGATAATACACGATATAGAAGCCATAGGAACCGCGGGTGGGCTCGCTGATTTCACCCACGGCATCCACGGAAGCCGCGGCGGCCGTGAAGGCGCTGTCCCACACCGATACGCGCGTGTTTTCCTCCGTCTGCCAGGGCGTATAGTCCTTGCACACATAGTAGCCGGTGGTCATGCCGGGTTCCTGCGTCATGCCCGGGTCTTCGCCGTATTCCGCAATCAGCGTACCAATGTCATCGCCCGCTTCAAAACGCTTTACAACTTCCTGCGCTTTCGGCATCAATTCATCGTACAACGCATCCAGTTCCGCGTTTGCCGCATCCAGATCTGCCTGAATCTCTTTTACGGCACGCACCGTTTCTTCAGGAACATCGGTGTTTTCCGGGGCGAGCGTTGCTTCCGGGGTGCTGGAAGCCTTCGGCGAAACCGTCGCTTCGGCTGTGCCGGCCGCATCAGGCTCCTCGGTGGTCTCCGGCGCTTCCGTGGCCGCCGGCGCAGCCTTGGCTTCCTCCAGTTCCGCTTCCAGACTGGAAATTCTGGCCGTAATCTCTTTATAGCGCGCGGTCTGGTCGTCATCAAAGGCGATAAGCACCTGCTTTACCGTGCGATAGCCTTCCGGATTCCACAAAATCGTTTCGCCGTTGTTGCGGGCGGTTTCATAATCGTAAGAGGACGCGGCATACGCCTCTTCATCCGCGGCCAAATCCGCGTCATAGGCAGCCTGCACTTCTTCCTCCGTAACCACAACGTCTTTCACGGCATAGGCGTATACCGCGTCCAGACGGGCGTAATCATACATGGCATTGTAGATTTCGTTGTAACCGTATTCGTTGCTTTCCAGGTAATCAATCACTGCCTGGCGCACTTCTTCATCGCTCATGCCCTCTTCGGCAAAATGCTCCCCATATTGTTCCACATAATGATCCAGCGTTTCGTTGGCATCGGCCTCCACCTGGGCGATTTCCTCCGCCGTTAGTTCCAAACCCAACGTGTCCGCCATCTTCAATTGCACCGCCGTAGACACGGCGCTGCGCAAAATATTCTGTTTAATTTGCGCCTCATAGGCAGTTCCCGTAAGGCTCATGCCGTACTGGGAATACATGGACTCGTAATACTCATATTCCGGCATCACATCGTCCCGGAAAATAAAGCCGCCATCGTATTCTGCAACAACCTGTGCCTCGAAGTAGGGATAATACTGGTCGATTTTGGCCTGTGCGTCGGCCAACTGGGCTTCCATTTCTGCCAAACGGGCCTTCTGGTCGCCGGACTGATTCCTCACCATCACCAGGCCAACCACACCCACGACAATCAACACCGCCAGCAGCACGCAAATTCCCTTGCGAAACGTCATCCTGTTCCCTCCATTCACATTTCCGCTATCCGCGGAACTTTGTTTAGTATAACACAAAGGAATAACAATTACAAGCCCGGGAATCTCTCCGCTGCCACAGAATCCACACGAAAACGCCCCGGAAAATCCCGTCAGGGACTCCGGGGCGCCTTTTTGCCTCATTCGTTGCGATATATATCGCAATACAGCCAATCTTCATCCGTATACGTGTAAATGGTAATGAACCCGTTATCTCCCACGAAGCGGAAGCGGAAATCCAGTCCCGCGTTGTAATCC
>JAQXRL010000215.1 GCA_029218505.1 Eubacteriales bacterium
AAGGAACATCCCATCCAGATGTACCGGCGGATAAGCTGTAAAGCTTGCCGTCAAGAAAGGAGAAAACAAATATGCTGGAACAAGTCAAGCGGGCGTTGCTGAATTATGCGGATGTCGATCCCAGCACCATTACGGCGGACACGGATTTGATTCGCGACCTGAAGTTGAATTCCTATGACTTTGTGGCCATGATCGGCGAGTTTGAGGATTCATACGGCATTGAGATTCCGGAAGACAAACTGCTGGAAATGCACACGGTTGGAGATATTGCAAAGTATCTTAGCGACAACACCTAATACTTCTTCATCCCGCACGCCATGTTGCGATGCGGGATTTTTGTACGATGCAAACCCCACCGCCAGGCGTGGGGTTCGGGGCAACCTAAGTGGTGCGTATGAAAGAATAACTCCTTTTGCGATCATGGAAATGTGGTTTGGCAACTGCATCACGAAAAGCAAAGGACCGTATCTGCGGAATCCCCCGACACCAGTTGGACGAAGAGAAGTTGGGAGATCCGATGACGATGCCTGGGAAGGATGATGCCCCTTTCAAGGGCGGCAAGCGACAAGCCTGCGCAGATGCAAGACCGCCTATGCGCCTGCGAGGGCGCTGCTGGCATTCTGTGGCTGCTCGCACATGCACCCCCCCGGCGAAGCCGGGGGTTCATTCTTTCTGCCGGCAGAGCTTTTGAAAATGTCAATCAGCGGCAGTATCCGAATTTGCCGGCAATTCGCAATATTCGGCGCATTCGCGGAAATATTCGCCGGTGTTTGCATTGTAGCTTTGCTTTTTGTATCGGACGTCGAAAGCAGGATTGTAGGCATAAAAATTTCCTTCGTTCAAGTGATCCTGTACGATTCGCAAGGCTTCTCCAAAGCGCTGATAATGCACGATTTCCCGCTGACGCAGAAATCGCAGGGCGTCCCGGACATCGGGGTCATCGGCGACGCGAATGAGGTTATCATAGGTGGTGCGCGCCTTTTGTTCCGCGGCCATGTCTTCGTGCAAATCCGTGATGGGATCGCCCTTGGACTGAAACGCGCTGGCAGCAAATGGAATGCCTGAAGCGGATTGGGGAAACTGGCCGGCGGTATGATCGATATAGCTTTCCGCCAGGTTTCCTCGCGCCAGTTCATCTTCATCGAGTCCGGTGGTGAGCTGATAAATCATGGCGTTGATCATTTCAACATGCGCCAGTTCTTCCGTGCCCACGTCCGTAAGAATGGCGATGCCTTCACGATAAGGCATTGCGTAGCGTTGAGAAAGATAGCGCAGCGCGGCGCCCAATTCTCCGTCTGGCCCGCCGAACTGGCTATATAGATATTTTGCCATTTGTGGATTGGGGCGCTTGATCTTCACTGGATATTGCAGGCGTTTTTCATAAATCCACATGGCTATCCCTCCTTTTCCCAAGGCCAGGGGTGGTCGATCCAATGGTAGCTACTGGCGCCTGCCATCCCATCCAAAGAGAGGGAACCAAAGCGCTGCGCAAATTCCTGCACGGCTTTTGCGCGGTTTTGCAGCTTTGTGTCCAATGCCGTCCGCGCATCTGAGCATGCAGGATGGGTGTCCAGAAACAATTGCAGTTCCAATGCGGCAAAGCTTTCGGCTTGAACGCGTTGCATCAGGGCTTCCTTGCTGTGTTCGTCATTCATTGCAATATACCTCCCGGGTGGAGCAAAACGGCTTGTCCAGCGTGGCAAACAGCGTGCCGCGCTGGAGAGCCATTTCTGATGGATAATTTATTTCAAAGGCCTGCCAGGGAACGTATGCCATGGCAAGCGTGGTCTGCTGAAATCGCAGATCATCGCCAAGGGTTTTGGCATGCGAATTGCGTTCAGAGGATGCATTTTTCATAAAAAGCGCTCCTTTCCATGGATGGGGACCGATATCATCTTATGCGCATCGACAGAATCCGTGCCGAAAACCGCCATTGGGCATTGCAATTCCAGGCACAATGCCGTATAATACATAAATGGATTGCACCATTCCTGGAAAAAGGAGGACGTTCATGAACGCAAACAAAGACAGAGACGAAGCGAAAACAACGCTCCAAAGGCGACTGAAGCGCGCAATGATCGTCGCCGTCCGGTTGTTGTGCTGTTCCGCGATTTTGGTGTGCGCCATTTGGCTGGCCGCTTTGTTGTACGAAGACGCGCAAATTGAAAAGACGACAAAACAGACGCAAGCACTGTTTGGAGAGGGCGGAACGTCGCCTAGCCCCGTTCCCCAAGAGACGCAAAGTGCGCCCCAAGAGACGCTAAGCGCGCCCACAGAGACGCCTCGGGCGCAGGAAACATCTTGGCCGGCGACGACATTGGACGCGGCGGCAGGTTGGGGCCAGGAGGAAACGCTGCAAACCGTCATGCCGGAAC
>JAQXRL010000216.1 GCA_029218505.1 Eubacteriales bacterium
CTGCTCTCCGTGGGCGCGGACGTGGTCGGCGCGCTGCTCTCCGTGGGCGCAGACGTGGTTGGCGCGCTGCTCTCCGCGGGCGCAGACGTGGTTGGCGCGCTGCTCTCCGCGGGCGTCGTCTCGGTGGTGTTTTTCGTTTCCGGCGGAGTTTCCGATCCGCCTCCTGTGTCCGCCGACGCCGACGGCTGAGCTGGCTCTTGCTGGGAAGAAGACTCCTCCGTCCCGTATGCTGCCGGCAACGCGAACAACGCCATAACCAGCATCAGGGCAACAATTCGGCAAAACTTTCTCATGTATTCTCCTCCAACGCGCGTCAGCGGTGGGATTTTTCGATCAATTCCTGAATGGTTGCGGAATCATCCAGCAGTTCGATGGACACGTGGAATTGCCGCTTTTCTCCCGGCGCCAAATAGCACAGCATGCCGTTTTCCCGCGTTTCGGGCCGGCTGACCACGCCGGACGTCGTGGGTTCCAGGCCCAACGCGTAATCTCCCGCCGCCATGCTCTTCCATTGGCACAATAGCGGAAGCCTTTCCGCATCAAAGCGCACGACCGCCGCCATGCCCAGTTTCGGATTGTGCAGCATGGCAAAAGCGCCCTGAGCGGGATGATCCGTGTGATAATAGCATTGTTCTTCCCGGCCCGCTTCCGGTTCTTCGATCAAGTCATATTGATGCATCCCCTGCTGAGCAAAGGGTGTGCGCGGCGTGATCGTCCTGCCGGTAGAATAAATCCTTGCGCCGGCATCCAGCATGGGATAGCCAAAATTGATGTGATAAATCAGCATCATGGGCGATTCAACATAGCCCAGGTTTTCCACCTCGTCGCAAATTTCCAGCAAATTCTTTTCGGTATGCAGCGTCATTTGGCGGGTAAGCCGCATGTTTTCGGCAAACACGCGCGTCTGGCGCACCTGACCGCGCACCCGCAGAACCACTTCGTCTTCTTCATATTCCATCGCCGCGGACACATTTTCCGCCGGTGTGTTGCCGATGGGGCCGTGCAGACCCAGTTCCTCGCCGTTTTCCTCCGCTGGCGATCCGGCATATGTTAAGCCGCAGGTGGTAAGCATGCCTCCGTTGAACTGGCGCAAAAAACCGCGCAGGCCGTCCTCCTGATACAAATATGCGGAACGCACGGGCACCTTGTTGTTCAGGCCAACATTGACGCCCCGGAAAGACAGCGCCGGAATGTCCAACGCCCGATCCGCCAGCACCGTGACGTCCAAGCCGTTTCCGTTCTTCAAATCGAACGCGCGCGCGCCTCGCGCCGGACCGTCATTGAACAGATAATCCTTGATGTTCACCAACCCACGCAGGTCGTTCGCCTTTTTCCGCAGATCAAATTCTTCGCTTCTCTTCATAAAGAACGTCTCCTTCGAAATATTTTCTTTTTCCTGTTTGGAAAGCGCCGCCGGCCGCCCTTTCAACCCGCCAGCATGTCCCGGTTTGGCTGATATGTGGGCACCAATTCCCGCAACAATCCCAGCACCGCCTGTTCGTCTTCCCGCTTTGCCGCATCGTACAGCCTTGCCAGACGGTTTTCAAATTCTACGCGCTCAATCGGCGTCAGGCGCGCCACAAAAATCTTGTCGTGCGTGGTTTTTTCCATGTCGTTGCGCTCTTTGTCGATGAGAAGCTCCTCATACAGCTTCTCTCCGGGGCGCAAACCCACAATCTTGATTTCCATGTCCACTCCCGGCGTGTATCCATAAAAACGAATCAGCTGCTCCGCCAAATCCTTGATGCGAACCGGCTGTCCCATGTCCAACACGCAGATGGAGCCCGATCGCGCCAACCCGCCTGCCTGCAGCACCAATTGCGCCGCCTCCGAAATGGTCATAAAATACCGCGTCATGCGTTCGTCTGTCAGCGTCACCGGTCCGCCCTGGCGAATCTGCGCCTCAAACAGCGGAATTACGCTTCCGTGAGAGCCCAGCACGTTGCCAAACCGCACCGCCGTGCAAATCATCTTTGTCTGCGCCGCATATGTTTGAATCAGCATCTCCGTCACGCGCTTGGTCGCGCCCATTACGTTGGTTGGATTCACCGCCTTGTCCGTGGAAAGCTGCACCAGCCGTTCCACGCCGTGCGTGCTGGCGGACTGCAGCAGATTCCGGGTGCCAAACACGTTGTTCTTTACCGCCTCCACGGGGCTTACCTCCATCAGCGGCACATGCTTGTGCGCCGCCGCATGGAACACCACCTGGGGATGATATTGGACAAACACCTCGTCCAGACGCCGCTTATCCCGAATGGAGCCAATGAGCACCTTCACCGCGCAATCCGCGCCGTATTTCCGCCGCAGTTCGTTTTCCAAATCGTAAGCGCAGTTTTCATAAATGTCAAAAATCACCAGCAGTTTGGGCGAAAAGCGCATTACCTGACGGCAGATTTCCGAACCGATGGATCCGCCGCCGCCCGTGACCAACACCACGCGATCCGTGAGATAGCCGCGAATCTGCCCCTCGTCCAGCCGCACTTCGCTGCGCGAGAGGAAGTCCGATGTATTCAGTTCCCGAAAGGATTGCCGCCCCTGATTGACCGCCGCCAAATCGTTGGGATCGTTCAGCATGCGAACCCGGCATTGCGTGGATCTGCAAATGCTGACCACCTGGCTCAGGCGCTCCCCAATCATGCTGGGCGCGGCGATAATAATATCGCTGATGCCTTTCATGCGCACGATCTCCGGCGTTTCCGCAATCGTCCCCATCACGGGAAGTCCGCTCACCCGCATGTTCAATTTCATGGGATTATCGTCCACAAACGCCACGGGGATGCCCGCCATTTCCGGGTTTCTTCTGCAAATGCGCGCCGCATACACGCCGCCTTCCCCGGCGCCCACAATGAGCGCACGCTTGCCTTCGGATTTTCGCGAACGGGCAGAAAACGCGTCCCGGGTCATTTTCCACATAATTCGGGAACCGCCAATGAGCAGCATTGTCAAAATCCCCGTCATGCACAGCACGGGTCTGGAAATCCGCCAGGCGAACAGCCGGTTCATCAGCAGCGTGGCAATTGCGGCAATGCCGCACAACAGCACAAGGCGCATGTATTCCTTGCTGCCGGCATATCGCCACATCATTTGATAGTGTCCGCCCAGTACCAGGCACGTTGCATACGTCAGCAAAATCCAACACCGCAGCGACACCAGCTTTTTCACCATGTACACGCTGGGCACGCCGTCATAGCGCATCAACAACCCCAGCCGCAGCGCAATCAAGATCAGCACCAAATCCAACAGGAACAGACATCCTCGTCGAATCCATATTTTCGCGCGACTGCGCACCAAACTTCCCAAAGGTATTTCCTCCATGTTACAAAATGTTCTGGAAATCAGTATACCACAAACGAAACTTTGTTTCAACTATTTGTCTTACAGAAAATCCGCCGGATTTGTTCCTGCATCGAATCGGGAGCCCGCTTTTTTGCTCGCGCAGCAAATTCGTTGGTTATATCGCAACGGTTTTCGTTTTTCTCCGCCAATTTCATTGACTTTGTCGGCATGCTTCTATATAATGTTCAAAACTTCAAACGGAGGCAACCTCAATGGGCAAAAAACGCGTTCTAATCCCCGGCGGAACGGGCGCCATGGGAACGTTTTTGGTTCCGGAGTTAATCCGGCTTGGATACGCGGTAGACGTGATTTCCAAAGACGACGTGCATTCCGACAACCCCGATTTGCGATACTATCAGGCGGATTTTTGCGACGACGGAATCCGGAATGAATTCCTGGCCAAAAACTATGACGTCATCATCAACTTCATGCATTATCACACGGACGTTTTCCGGAACATTCATCCATCGTTGCTTTCCCATACCGGCCAATATTTCTTTCTCTCTTCCTATCGCGTATATGCGGACGAAAAGGTTCCCGTCACGGAGGAGGCGCCCCGTCTGCTGGACGTGAGCAAGGATGCCGGCTTGCTGGCCTCAGACGACTACGCAATTGCCAAATGCCGCTGCGAGGACATCTTGCACGCATCCGGAAAAAAGAATTGGACAATTCTGCGCCCTGCAATCATTTACTCGCACGCGAATTTGTATACCTTCAAGCTGGTTTCGCTGAACGGCGACCTCGTCATGCCGCGCACGCGCATGGGCAAGCCGGTGGTATTGCCGCGGGAGGCCATGAACGTCCATGCGGCCATGACATGGGGCGGCGACGTAGGAAAAATGGTTTCCCGTCTGGTGGACAACCCGGCCGCCATGGGGGAGATTTTCACCATCAGCTCCGCGGAAGTCAACACTTGGGGCGGCATCGCGGAATGCTACAAAAACGCCGTTGGCCTTCAATACGCGCTGGCAAGCAAGGATGAATTCCTGGACATTCTCTCCAACAATCCGGAAGATCGGGAATGCCAGCGCTGGGGTTTGGATTACGACCGGCTGTTCGACCGCGTGATCGACAACGCCAAGGTGCTCAAAGCCACCGGCTTAAAGCAGTCCGATTTCATGCCCATCCGAGATGGCCTGAAGCTGGAACTGGAGGCCGCGGCCAACACGCCCGCTCCCTTCAACAAGGCTGCCAGCGCCCGGATGGACGCCTTCCTGTCCAAGCAGGCATAGAAGTCATAACCACCCGTTGAACGGGTGGTTTGGCCAAGCCCTATCAGGGCTTCACTCCTGTGGCAGCCCTCGAAAGAGGGCATCGAAATGATGATCAATCACACGCTTTGCTTCGCAAATCTCCTTTCCGGGGATTCAAATTCCGTTCTATTCGTGCTTGTGAACCTTTGATAGGTTGTTCTTCCTAGTGGAGCCGCATCGACCATGTGGCTCCATGTCTTTTGCGAAAGCGATTCTCTACCCCCAGTTGAACTGAGAGATTTATAGCGCCTGTCCGGCTTCCAAAAACGCGGATCCCCAGGCCACGCAATGGGCCTGGGGATCCTTTCTTCGCCGCATTCCTTGGTAGCTTTACGCACTGGGAAGGCTGGCAGCCGCAATGGACTGCCCCACGCGCCGGGAATTCTCATCCGGAATGTTCAGGACGATTTTTTCCGCAAGTTCCGGGAATTCCTGCCGCAGCACCTCCCGCGCCTTCTCCAGCAGAATCACGCCGCCTTCGCCGGAGGTAACGCGGCCCATCACCAGCACATGGTCGATGTCATAAAAGCGGGCATACCACGCCACGGAGTATCCGAAATACACGCCGATGGTTTCGTAAATCTCCCGGGCGCGGGTGTCTCCCGCCGCCATCAGGTTCTGCACCACCTTCAGTTTTTCCGCCGGAGTCATCGACTCGTCCAGCGAAATGCCCGCCGCCGGCGCCAGTTTGATCACGCCGTCCTGGGAAAAATACTTCACGCCGCAGCCACGATCGCCGGACCACTCGTCCTCCATGGCGTCCGGATTCATATCCACCGGTGCAAACGCCAATTCATTCAGCCATCCGGTAATGCTGCCGGAAGCGTCCACATATCCGCCCGCTTCGCTGGTGCCCATGGCAATGCCCAAAACATTGCCCACGCCCAAATCCATGGCGCCCGCCAACGCGGTGACATCGCCGTCGTTGCACACCTCGATGGGAATGCCTTCGCCCAATGCCCGCGCCGCGTCCAGATACATGCTCTTGCCGCGCTTTTCAAAATCCTCCTTGGACAATTTCAAAAACAGCGACGAAACCATCACGCGGTTGTCGATGCACACGCCCGCCGTGGACACGCCAATGGCGTCCACCCGGGGCATCTTCTCCGCGGCCGTGCGGAAGGCCGACAGAATTCCTTCATATTGATAGTTGGGATCCGTGGACAATTTCGGATGCCACACGACCTCTTCGGAATACACGGTTTCTCCGTCGATCACCGCGCTGACCTTGCGGTCGCTGCCGCCCGCGTCAAAGCCGATGCGGCAACCGTTCAGGTGCCGTCCGGAAGCGCTGGACGCCCGCTTTGTTTCCGGCGCGTCCGCCGGGTCTTCCAGATATTCCACCTCGAAAGGCCGTTCGAATACGCCGGCCATGAAATCCCGGTCGAAATCGCGCCTGCCGCCAACGGCATAGTCCGACGAAATGCGTTCATACACCGACTTTGGCCCGGCAATGACAATCTTGTATCCGCCATAGCACCACAGAAGCGCCTTGACGTAGCGTTCCACAAACGCAATATTTCGCGCATCATCCACGCCATCTTCCAGGATTTGCATGCAACGCGTTTCCGTATATCCCTGATTGCGCACGACGCTCACCGCCATGGCTTGGGAAGGGGATTTTTTTACCAATGCCTCAAATTCCCGCATTTCCAGCGCCATGGGCCGGAATGCCGGATCCAATTTTGCTTTCATGCAATCTCTCCTTGCGCGCTGTAAACCGTCTTTCCGCCCAAAATGGTGCTCGCAATGTGGAACGCATCATCCGCAATGGCAATGTCCGCCCGCTTGCCCATTTCGAGGGAACCAATTTCTCCATCCAATCCCAACGCCTTGGCAGGGTTCAGGCTGGCGGCGTTCACGGCTTCGTGGATTGGCAATTTTGTATTGTCCACGAGATTGCGCACCGCTTCGTTCAATTTCAGCACGCTGCCGGCAATGGTGCCATCCGCCAGACGGCATTCGATGCCCTTTACGAAAATCGGCTGACCGCCCAGGGTATATTCGCCGTCCGCCAGTCCGCCCGCCCGCGTGCAATCCGTGATCAGGCAGAGTTTTTCCCCTTTCTGCCGCGCCACCAGGGAAAACAGCCCCTTGTGAATGTGGAAGGTATCCGCAATCAGCTCACAGGAAACCCGGTCGTCCGTCAACGCCGCGCCTACCACACCCGGATCCCGATGCAAAAGCCCCGTCTGGGCATTGAACAGATGGGTTACGTGGCGCACGCCCGCTTCGATGCCCGCCATGGCTTGATCGTAATTGGCGGCAGTGTGCCCCATGGAAATCAGCACGCCCGTCTCCGCCATTTCCC
>JAQXRL010000217.1 GCA_029218505.1 Eubacteriales bacterium
CCTTGGAGGCTGTGTCGTATTTGCCGTATTTGGCAAATATGGGCGGCAGCACGTCTTCCAGCACGGCAAACACGTCCTCCTGAGACGCAAACGCCATTTCCATGTCCAACTGGTAAAATTCTCCGGGAGAGCGATCTGCCCGGGCGTCTTCGTCCCGGAAGCAGGGCGCAATCTGGAAATAGCGATCGAAGCCGGAGGTCATCAGCAGCTGCTTGAACTGCTGAGGCGCTTGGGGCAACGCGTAAAATTTTCCGGGATTCAGGCGGGAAGGAACCAGATAGTCCCGCGCGCCTTCCGGAGAAGAGCAGGTAAGAATCGGCGTCGTGATCTCCAAAAAGCCGTGATCCGTCATGCTGCGGCGAAGTTCGGATACGATCTGGCTGCGCAGAACAATGTTGCCCTTCACGGCAGGATTGCGCAGATCCAGATAGCGATACTTCAGGCGGGTGCTTTCGTCGGCTTCTCTGGATCGGTTGATTTCAAAGGGCAGCTCGTTGTAAATACAGCGGCCCAGCACTTCAATGCTTTCCGGTACGATTTCGATTTCCCCGGTGGGCAGCTTGGGGTTCTTGCTGCTGCGTTCCCGCACCACGCCGGTAACGGAAATGGTGGATTCGCAGTTCAACGATTTTACGACGGACATGACCGCGTCGTTGTTCTCTACAACTAGCTGGGTGGTGCCGTAAAAATCCCGGACGATGACGAAAGCCAGCGTGCTGCCAACCTCCCGCACATTTTCCATCCAGCCGACGATGGTGACTTTTTCGCCCACGTTGGCAAGCCGCAGTTCATTGCAGGTATGGGTTCTGGATTGAAACATGGCTGTTTCCTCCTGTTCGTAAATTGAAGGGTCAACCCTTGATTTTGCCTACGATTTCGCCGCGAGGAACGATTTCCTCTGTGCTGTGTTCCATGTCCCGCAGCTTGACGACGCCGCCAAGCAATTCGTCCCCGGCCATCACGATGACCTTTTTGGCGCCCACCTTGTCGGCGTATTTGAACTGCGCCTTCATGCTGCGCGCGGCGTGATCCATGTCCGCCTTGACGCCCGCATTTCGCAATTCATACACCAGTTTTAGCCCTTCGCGGCGAGCGTCGTCGCCCATGGTGACCACAAAGGCGTCGTACAGCAAGGGCGCTTCCGGCGCAACGCCTTGGGAATCCTGCACCATGATCATGCGCTCTACGCCCATGCCGAAGCCAATGCCGGGCGTGGCGGGACCGCCCAATTCCTCCACCAGGCCGTCGTAACGTCCGCCGCCGCATACGGTCAGCGGGCCGTTTGCCGTGTCTGTAATGATTTCGAACACCGTTTTGGTGTAATAATCCAATCCGCGAACGATGCGCGGATCAATTTCATAGTTCAGACCCAAGGCGGAGAGGTACGCCTGCAATTTTTCGAAGTGCTCCGCGCATTCGGGGCACAGGTTTTCCAGCATGCTGGGCGCGTCGGTGAGCTTGGCGGCATCCTCCTTGCAGTCCAAAATGCGCATGGGGTTGCGTTGGAATCGATCCCGGCATGTTTCGCACAATCCGGGCAATTTCGGTTCCAGATAGGCGCGCAGTTTCTCGTTGTATGCTTTGCGGCACACGGGACAGCCGATGGAATTCACCGACAGCTTCAGTCCGTCAATGCCGCAGCGGTTGAGCACGTCCATGGCCAACCGAATGACCTCTGCGTCCGTGCTGGCGTCCTTTGCGCCAAAGACTTCCACGCCGTTTTGATGGAACTGGCGCAGACGGCCGGACTGCGGCTTTTCATATCGGAAATTGGGCGCCGCGCAATAATACATCTTTGCCGGAAGCGGGTCGGCGTACATGTGGCTTTCGATGAACGCCCGAACCACGCCCGCTGTGCCTTCCGGCTTCAGCGTAATGGAGCGATTGCCCTTGTCGAAAAAGGTGTACATTTCTTTTTGCACAACGTCTGTGGTGTCCCCCACGCCCCGCTGGAATAATTCCGTATGTTCAAACATCGGCGTGCGGATTTCCCGATATCCCGCCAGGGCGCAGACGTCCCGCATGGCCTTTTCAATGGCGTGCCATCTGTGGGCGTCCTTTGGCAGCATGTCCTGGGTTCCTTTGGGCGCTTGTGTCAGCATAATCTTCCTCCTTGTCTCATCATGCAGCCGGCTTCCCGGCATACAAAAAACCTTCGCCCAACGTAGGGGCGAAGGTTTCGCGTTGCCACCCTGCTTGCGCAAGATTCTTGCGCGTCTCTGGTGCCCATATCGCGGGCATGCGCCGCTTTCGCGGAGGCTCAGGGATGTCCTTTGCCGCGGTTCTTCGCGGGCGCTTCCAGCCGTTGACGCCCTTCTCTTGCGCGATTTCCCGAAGTTACTCTTCCCGTCTACGCCGATTGCATATGGTTCTTGCTCCAAATTATAGCGCTTGCTGGAATTTCTGTCAAGTTAATTCCCGTTGGCGATCCATGCAGGCGATGACTTTGTCGGCAAATTGGTCGGTAGACGCGCTTCCGCCAAGGTCGGCGGTGAGACAGGTTCCGTCGGAAATGGCGGCCTGCACGGCGTTTTCCAGCAAAAGCGCTTGGGCCTGCATGCCGAGATGACGGAGCATCATGCCGGCGGAAAGCATCAGCGCGGCGGGATTGGCAATGCCCTGGCCCGCGATTTGGGGCGCGGAGCCGTGTACCGCCTCGAAGATGGCGCTGTCCAGGCCGATGTTGCCGCTGGAAGCCAAACCGGGCCCGCCCACCAGACCGGCGCACAGATCGCTGAGAATGTCGCCATAGAGGTTGGGCATGACCATCACGTCAAAGGTTTCAGGCACCTGCACCAGGCGCATGCACATGGCGTCCACAATCATGTCGTCGGAGGTGATGTCCGGATATTCTTGGGCAATTTCCCGGAAAATCGCCAGGAACATGCCGTCGGTGCACTTCATAATGTTTGCCTTGTGCACGCAGGTAACGCGCTTGCGGTTGTTTTGACGGGCATATTCAAACGCAAAGCGGCAGATGCGCTGGCATCCCTTGCGCGTCAGCAGCTTGATGCTTTCCGCCGCAACGTCCCCAATCATGTGCTCGATGCCGGCGTAAAGGCCCTCTGTGTTTTCACGAATGACCACCAGATCCACGTTTTCAAATCTCGTGGGCACGTTTTTGCGGGATTTGGCGGGGCGCACGTTGGCGTAAAGGTCCAAATCCTTTCGCATCACCACGTTGACGCTGCGGAAACCCTTGCCCACAGGCGTGGTAATGGGGCCTTTCAACGCCACGCCGTATTGGCGAATGGCGGCCACGGTATCGGGAGGCAGAGGCGTGCCGTATTGATCGATCTGGGCCGCGCCCGCTTCCCGAACGTGCCAGCAGATTTCCGCGCCGGTCGCTTCCACGGCGCGCTTTGTTGCGGAGACAATTTCCGGACCGATGCCGTCGCCGGGAATCAATACCACGTCCTTCATGCCTGCGCCTCCTTTGTATAGTTGATCAATCCGCCAGCCAGCAGCATATTTGCCTGTCGGGAATCAATGGAGAGCGCCATTTCCATGGGCTTTCCATCCGCGAACACCGTGATTTTTCCGGTGTCCACCGCCGCCGCCACTTGGGCGCGGGCATTGGGAATGCAGATCTCACTGTCCTGCCGCAGAGCGTCAAAATCCTCGGCATGCAGGAACGTAAGGGTTAAAATGCCGTTGTTCACCAGGTTTGCCGCATGAATGCGGGCAAAGGATTTGGCCAACACGCCTTTGATTCCCAGTTGTACCGGGGCCAGCGCCGCGTGTTCCCGGCTGGAGCCCTGGCCATAATTGGAGCCGGCCACGATGAATCCGCCGCCCGCTGCCTTGGCCTTTTGGGGGAAATCCGGATCAGAAGGCGTCAGGCAGAAATCCGCCAGATAGGGAACGTTGCTGCGATAGGGCAGCAATTTCGCGCCGGAAGGCATGATATGATCGGTAGTGATGTTGTCCTCCAGCACGGTGAGAACTTTGCCGGAAATTTTCTCCGGCATGGGCGTATTTACCGGGAAAGGCTTGATGTTGGGGCCGCGCACCACTTCCACGGTTTCGCCTTCCGGGGCGGGAGGAAGGATCATGTTGTCCAGGACGGTGAACGTCTCCGGCACCAGAGAAGCCGCCTGCTCGCCCGACGCGGATGGATCCACCAATACGCCGGCAATGGCGGAAAGCGCCGCCGTTTCGGGACTGACAAGATACACATTGGCGGAGACGGTGCCGCTGCGGCCGCAGAAATTGCGGTTGAAGGTGCGCAGGGATACCGCGTTGGTTGCGGGCGATTGTCCCATGCCGATGCAGGGGCCGCAGGCGCTTTCCAGGATGCGCGCGCCGGCGGCAATCATTTTGGCAAGGGCGCCGTTGGCGGCCAGCATATTCAAAACCTGGCGAGAACCGGGAGAGATGGTCAGGCTTACGTTTTCCGCCACGGTCTTGCCATCCAGCAGACTGGCCACCTTCATCATGTCCGCAAAGGAGGAATTGGTGCAGCTGCCGATGCAGACCTGGTCGACTTTGATGCCCGCAATTTCTCGAATGGCGCGGACATTGTCGGGGCTGTGGGGCATGGCGGCCATGGGAACAACATCCGACAGATTCAGGGTGATTTCCTCGTCATAGGCACAGCCGTCATCCGCCGCCAACGGCCGATAATCCGCCAAGCGGTTCTGTGCGCGGAAAAATTGCTCCGTGACGGCATCCGATGGGAATACGGATGTGGTTGCGCCCAGCTCCGCGCCCATGTTGGTGATGGTGGCGCGCTCCGGCACGGTGAGCGTCGCGACGCCGGGCCCGGCATATTCCATCACCTTGCCCACGCCGCCCTTTACGGAGAGCATTTTCAGAATGGTCAAAATGACATCCTTGGCGGAAGCCATGCCGGAAAGGCGGCCGGTGAGGAAGATTTTGCACACCTTGGGCATGTTGATGTGATACGCTCCGCCGCCCATGGCCACGGCCACGTCCAGTCCGCCCGCGCCAATGGCCAGCATGCCCACCGCGCCGCAGGTCGGCGTATGGCTGTCGCTGCCCAGCAGGGTTTGGCCGGGTTTGGAGAAGCGCTCCAGGTGCACCTGATGACAGATGCCATTGCCGGGGCGGGACACCCAAATGCCGTGGGCTGTGGCAACGGTCTGTATGTATTTGTGGTCGTCGGCGTTTTCAAAGCCGGTTTGCAGCATGTTGTGGTCGATGTAGGCCACGCTCTTTTGGGTGCGAACCCGGTCAATCCCCATGGCTTCGAATTGCAGATATGCCATGGTCCCCGTGGAATCCTGGGTCAAGGTTTGGTCGATGCGGATGGCAATGGGCGATCCGGCCTTCATTTCGCCTTCCAACAAATGGGCTGCGATGAGTTTTTCGGTAAGATTCATCCCTGGAATCCCCCTTCATTCAAAATGTATTCCCAAAGAAGCGGCAGCTTCCGTAAGTTCATCCGGTCCGATGGCCGTGACGCGTCCGGCCTTGTATTGCGCGTCCACCCATTCCTTGAGCTGGACGACGCGCTCGTCCTTTTTGTCGATGGATTCCTTCAGGCCCAGTTGCTGCGTAAGCCACACGGCAATGCCTGCCGCGCCGGAGGTGTTGGTGATGGCAACCATGGGCGGACGGTTCAGCAGTTTCGTGGTGTCGAAGATGTTGTAAATCTCTTCGTCCTTCAAAAGGCCGTCCGCGTGGATACCGGCTCGCGTTACGTTGAAATCCCGGCCCACAAAGGGCGTCTTTGCAGGAATGGGATAGTTCATTTCCTTTTCAAAGTATTCGGCGATTTCCTGAATGGCGGTGGTGTCCATGCCGTCCAAGGTGCCGCGCAGCTGCGCATATTCAATGACCATGGCTTCCAGCGGCGTGTTTCCCGTGCGCTCGCCAACGCCCAGCAGAGAGCAGTTTACCGCGGATGCGCCATACAGCCAGGCAAAGGACGAATTTACCACGGCCTTGTAAAAATCGTTGTGACCATGCCATTCAATCAGCCGGGCGGGGAAACCGCCGTACACCGAAAGGCCATACACGATGCCCGGCACGCTTCTGGGCAGCGACGCTCCCGGATACGGCACGCCATAACCCATGGTATCGCAGGCGCGCAGCTTGATGGGAATGCTGCTTTCCTGCATCAACAGGGACAGCTGCGTGGCGAAGGGCACCACAAATCCGTAAAAATCCGCACGGGTGATATCCTCCAGATGACAGCG
>JAQXRL010000218.1 GCA_029218505.1 Eubacteriales bacterium
CCCTATTTGTATTTGTTAATGTCGTCCTACCTCTTTTCTTTGGGGGGTTTATGGGGGGGGGGTTCGGTATCCTTTGCGTTACGTTTCGGATTTTGGGTAAAACACGACTCCAGATACCGCACATACTCATAACAGCTTCGAATTCGGGCGCGCGTTCCATGCGCCAACGCCGGCAATTCAAAATTGATATTTGCAATCGCCTTGCCCACCCATTCCGGATGCGCCGTAAACACTTCTTCATACGCGCCGGCAGACCAATCAAAATTCGAATCCGCAACGCCCCATTCTTCCGCCGCCATGGCGCAAAACAGCAGCGTATTTTCGGGCTGATATTGGACCGTCAGAAACGCCCGGGCAATGCCCAGCATCATGGCCACGGCAGAATTATCATCCTGAAAGCCGCTGAAATAAGAATCATAATGGGCGGACAGCAGCACCATGCGATCCGGATGTCTGCCGGGAATGCATCCCGTAATGTTGTATGTGGTGCAATTCCGCTTCACGCGCGTGTCCGCGTCCAGCCAAACGGGAATTTCCCCCGCTGTTTTCAACAACGTTTTGAGAACCGCCGCATCCTTTCGGGAAATGGAAAACGCCGCAGCGTCCTCCGGCCCGGCAATGTCCTGGGCATTCAGGGCTTCGTCGTCGATTTCTCCATATCCGCCGCTCTGTGCCGCAATCAGCGCGCGGGCGCCTTTCAAATGCGCTTGATACACAGGAAAATTGATCCACCATTCGTCCCGCTGGTTCACATCCACCAGCACCAGTTTCCCCCGAACGTCTCTTCCGACATAGTCGGCTTCCGCGCCCTTGCCCAGGAAAACCAAAGAAAACTGCTCCGGGCCATCCGTCACAAAATTGGTTTGATAAGCGCCCAATTGAACCTTGCGCATTTCGCCGCTTTCATCCCGGAATGACAGCACAGCTTTTTTGAATTCCCATCCGTCCACGGTGACTGCATCCTTGCGCACGTCGGATAGACCAAGCGTTTCCATCTCCGCCTTGATCATTTCCCCGGTATCAAATTCCGCCTGGGAACCGGCCGTGCGATATCCCAAGACCGCGTTGGTGCGAAAATCTTCCATGCGCCTGGCCAGGCGATAAGAGTATTCCGTATCCAAGCTTTTCAGGATTTTTTCCTGCATGTTCATGCGTTCTTCCACGCTCCTTTGAAGCGGCAATATTATAACACCGGCGAAATCTGAATTCATTATCTTCCCACTGTGTTCTTGTGAATTTTATAGAAAGCGCCTTTCGTATTGCTTTCTTTTCTCAAAAAGTGCTATAATGCATTTGTGGCGTTGCAAAAATTCTCTGCCGGATGCCAGCGCGCCCAAAGCGCAATCAAAAGCTAGCCCAGGAATGCTTGAATCTTCACAAAACACGTGTTAATCTTGTTCCTGCCCGCGCAGCCAACGGGCAAAGGAGGGATAAAATGGCCGTTGAAGATTACATTCGCGCACGAAAACAGGGCTTAAAGGCATATCACGCCAATGTGCAAAAACACATTTCGCCGTATCTGCCCGTCCTGGAGGAGATCGCCGGACACATAAACGGATTGACCCATGTATCGCTTGGGCTGATTCAGATACCCCTAAAAAACGTGGTGGGTACCGGAACCAAGGGCAGAACCAATGCCTTTGCCTCCAATTTTATGCCCATTCTGGATCCAAACAGCGAATTTTGCTCCAAATGGGCGCACTTGTACGACAGCGTGGTGCAGGATGGCCTGCGTCAGCCCGTGCGTTGTCTGGAATACTTGAACCGGTTTTACGTTTTGGAAGGCAACAAGCGCGTCAGCGTCATGAAATATCTGGACGCGGTATCCATCGAAGCGGAAGTTACCCGCGTCATTCCGCGGCGCACCAACACGCTGGAAAACAGGCTGTATTTTGAATTTCTGAATTTTTACAAGGACACCGCCATCAACAACATCTGGTTTTCCCAAGAAGGTTCCTTTGCCCGGCTGTGCGAATTGACCGGACACACCGTCGGAGAGCCATGGTCCAGCGAGGACAAGATGGACCTGCAGGCCGCCTACATGCGCTTCCGCAGGGAATACAAGGCGCTGTTTGGCGACCGCCTGGGCATCACCACAGGCGACGCATTCCTGATTTATCTAACCGTGTATGGCTACGAAGGCACCCCGCAAAAGCTTTCCAGCCAAATCATGGACGATCTCAAGCGCTTACGCGAAGAATTTGAGCGCAGCAACGGCGAAGAAACCGTGGCGTTGATTATGGATCCGCTGGAGCAGAAAACCCGCAGTTTGCGACAAGCGCTCTTCGGCCCCGGCACGGTAAAAGTAGGCTTTCTCTATCACCGGGAGCCCAGAATTTCCGGTTGGAATTACTGGCACGACTTGGGACGCATCAACGCCGAAAACGCCCTGGGGGAACACATGGTCAGTACCGTAGCCGTTTGCCAGGAGCCGGAAGAATTTGAAGGCGCGTTGGAACAACTCATTCGGGATGGAAACCGCCTGATCTTTACCACATCGCCCTTGATGCTGGACACCTGCATCAAGCCTTCGCTGGAGCATCCGGATGTGAAAATTCTGAATTGCTCTCTGTTGGCCTCCTATTACCATGTGCGTTCCTATTATCTCCGGCTGTATGAGGCCAAGTTTCTGATCGGCATGGTGGCTGGCGCAATGTCGCAAAGCGGCAAAATTGGCTATATCGCCGATTATCCCATTTATGGCGCCCCCGCCAGCATCAATGCCTTCGCCGCCGGCGCGCGCATGGTCAATCCCCGGGCAAAAATTTTCCTGGAATGGTCCACGCGCAAGGATTTTGACCCGGAAGATCCTTTCCATGACCCGGAGATTTCCGTGATCTCCAACCGGGACATCAACGCGCCCAAGTATTCCTCCAAGGAATACGGGCTGTATGCGATAGAAGCCGATGGTCAGCTGCGCAACCTGGCCATTCCGGTGCTGGATTGGAGCAAATTCTACAGTTCCATGGCGCTGAGCGTGCTCAACGGATCCTTTGATGCCGATCAAAGCGGAAAATGCGCGCTGGACTATTGGTGGGGTATGTCCTCCGACGCGCTGGACATCGTGCTGTCTACCAAGACGGATCCTTATCTGCGCCGGCTGATCAACATTACCCAGGCGCAGCTGCAATCCGGTCAGCTTTGGCCCTTTGAGGGAGAATTGCGGGACCAAAAAGGCAACCTGCGCTGTCAAGCGGAAGCACAGCTTTCCCCTGCGGAGATCATCGCCATGGATTATCTGGCGGACAACGTGTTTGGCTGCATTCCGGACACGGCGGAACTAAAGGACTCGGCGCGCCCCATGGTCATGACCCAGGGGCTTCGGGAAGTTGCCAAACCGGAGGCAAGCACCTTCAACTGGACCAACATAAGGCAGGGATAAACAATGCGAATTCTGGCGCTTTCGGACACGCCCGACAAGCAACTTTGGGATTACTTGGATCGCAGGCTCCTGGATGGGGTGGATCTGGTGCTTTCCTGCGGAGATCTGCCGGCAGAATACTTGTCCTTTTTGACATGCTTCACCAACGCCCCGATTTTGTATGTGCACGGAAACCACGACACCCGATATGAACGTCAGCCTCCGGAAGGTTGCATCTGCATCGAGGACAGCATTTACGTTCATGATGGCGTTCGCATTCTTGGCTTGGGCGGCTCCATGCGCTATAAACCGGGGCCCTGCATGTATACGGAACAGGAGATGCAGCGTCGTGTTTGGAAACTGCGCCGCAAATTGTCCCGCAGCAAGGGCTTTGATATTCTGCTGACCCATGCGCCTGCTCTGGGCGTAGGCGACCAGGACAACATTCCCCACCGGGGATTTGGCGTATTCTGCACCCTGATGGACAAATACGCCCCCAAATTTCTGGTGCATGGACATGTGCACCAGGAATATTCCTTCTCCTTTCAGCGAGAGCGGGAATATGGTTCCACCAAGGTAATCAACGCATACAAGCGGTATTATTTCGATATTTAGCGGAGGACGGTTATGCGAATCAGAACGGCGGAGGCAGGCGATCTGGAAGCCCTGTTGGCAATTTACAATTACGAAGTGGAACACGGCGTCGCCACACTGGACCTGCATCCCAAAACGCTCGCGCAACGCAGGGAATGGCTGCTTTGCCACAATGTCGGCCATCATCCGCTGATCGTGGCAGAGGCAGACGGCCGCGTGGCCGGTTATGCCAGTCTTTCCCCATATCGGGAAAAAGAGGCCTACTCCTCCACCGTGGAATTGTCGGTATATGTGCATCCGGAATGCCGCGGACAGGGCGTGGCGACCGCTTTGATGGAACGCATTCTGGACATGGCGCGAAAGGATGACGCGCTGCATCTGGTGGTATCCGTGATTACCGCCGGAAACGCCGCCAGCGTGCGCCTGCATGAAAAATTCGGCTTTGCGTACTGTGGTTCGCTGCATCAGGTCGGCCGAAAGTTCAGCAGGTATTTGGACATCGAAAATTACGAATTGCGCGTATAGACGCCATTCGCGCATTTCCTCAGGAGCGAAGATTATGCGATTGTTTATCGGCATCGCGCTGCCGGCAACGGTGCGGCAAGCCTTGTCTGGCGCAGCGAAAACGATGGAATCCCGCATGCCCGGCCGGTATGTCCCCATGGAGAACTATCACATTACGCTGGCCTTCCTTGGCGAAACGGACGCGGACGGCCTCGCCAGGGCCCGGCGCGCCATGACGTGCGCCGCAGCGAACCAATGCGCCGTTCCTCTGGCGTTGGATCGCCCGGGATATTTCGGGCGAAGGGAAAACGCCATTCTCTATGCAGGCATCACCGGTTGGGATGCGCTCGCCCGGATAGACCAGCTTCTGCGGCAGGAACTGCGAAACGTCGGTTTGGCCTTTGATCCCAAGCCCTTCCGCCCGCACATTACCCTTGCCAGACACGTTTGCATCCTTCCGGACATTTTGAACGCCCCTCTGCCGCCCGTGTGCTTTCCCGCGAAGGGATTGACCCTGTTTCACAGCACCAGAATAGACGGCGTTTTGACCTACCTTCCCCTGGCGGAAGCGGTGTTTCCAGAAATTTCATAACCGGCTTTTCGGGAATGATCGATCTGCATGCGCCAAAGAAACTTCCGCAAGCCTTTTACGGCTGGGGAATTCTTCCCGCAGACAACACTTCGGACGCAGAATATACGGGAATTCCGGCTTCCAGCAGCGCACGGGCCGCTACGCCGTCTCCTGGAATCAAACCGCCGTCAAAGTTGCCATTGTGGATCATGCCTCTGCCGCAGGAAGGACTTCGATCCTGCAAAACCGCGCAGTCACACCCCAGCATTTTTGCCAGGCGCACCGTTTCCTTTGCGCCTTTCCTGTATTGTTCCGTAACGTCCGTTCCGGATTTCGCAACGACGCGCCCATGCAGGATTTCCGCCGGTTCTCGCGGCGTTGCCAATCCTCCATAGATTTCCGGGCAGAACGGCACAATTTCATGTTCCCGCAGTTTTTCCAAGAGTCCTTCTTTCTCCTTTTCTCCGCCGTCATAGCGGCAATATATTCCCAGCAAACACGCGCTCACCAGCACTCGCATGTTCTTTCCCTCCTTGCGCTGTTTTCCTTATTCTATCACGATTGCCTGGATCCGCCAAGATCTTTCCCGAAATCATGGATTTATCCCATGAAATTTGCAGGAAATACCCTTTTTCGCGCTTGAATTTCTCTCCGATTGCGAGTATAATTTTGCAAAATATTTTATTGGAGGCTTTGTGTATGGAACAAATCCGTTTTATCCAGGCGGAGCACCTCAAGCAAAAGCCCACAGATGAAAGCAAATTGGGCTTTGGTCAAATCTTTACCGACTATATGTTTACCATGCGCTACGATGAGGAACATGGTTGGCACAATCCCACCATTGAGCCCTACCATCCGCTTTCGATGGACCCCAGCACCATGGTGCTGCATTATGGTCAATCCATCTTCGAGGGCACAAAGTGCTATCGCCGGAAGGACGGCGGCCTGCAATTGTTCCGCCCCTGGGACAATTTCGCGCGCATGAATCGTTCCGCAGAGCGTTTGAGCATTCCCAAATTTGACGAGGAACTGGCGCTGCAAGGTCTCATTCAACTCATCGAAGTGGAACGGGATTGGGTTCCCCACAGCCATGGCGCATCCCTGTACATCCGCCCCACGATTATCGCCACGGATCCCCGTCTGGGCGTTCATCCGTCCCACACCTATCTGTTCTTTATCATTCTGTCGCCCTCCGGCGCTTATTATAAAGAAGGCCTGGCGCCCGTCGGCATCTATGTGGAAGACAAATATGTTCGCGCCGTGCGGGGCGGAATCGGCTTTGCCAAAACCGCAGGCAATTACGCCGCTTCCCTGAAAGCCAGCGAGATTGCCGAAGAAAAAGGTTATGCGCAGGTTCTATGGCTGGATGGCGTGGACCAAAAATACGTGGAAGAAGTCGGCAGCATGAACATGATGTTCGTGGTTGACGGCAAGCTGATTACTCCCATGCTCAACGGTTCCATCCTGGCCGGCATTACCCGGGACAGCATTCTGAAGCTGGCAAAATCCATGGGCATCGAAACGGAAGAACGCCGCATTTCCATTCAGGAAATCATTAATGCCGCCCATGCCGGAAAACTGGACGAAGCTTTCGGCACCGGCACCGCCGCCGTCGTATCCCCGGTGGGCGAACTATGCGTAGACGGCGAAAAAATCGTGGTTTCCAACGGCAAAATCGGCAAACTCACGCAAAAGCTGTACGACACGCTGACCGGAATTCAATATGGCGACTTGCCCGACACCATGGGCTGGGTTCGCAAGGTCGATTGATCGCTCTTCCGCGCGTTTTCGCGCGAATCATCACCACTCGTTGAACGGATAGTGATGACAAAGCCTTGTGTGATTGCCCTATCATGATGACCCCCAGTTTCACTGGGGGTTCAGTTTGTCAAAAAAGTCTTTTTGACAAGCTGGCGGACGGGAAATCAAGTTCCCCCGCCACGGCCGCCGTTCTCGCCGCCGACCACGATTGGCATTCAAGTGGCCCGAAGTTTTCTCGTGCGCTCCCTGCATTTTCGACAGCCTGGGCCCCCAGTTTCACTGGGGATTTTCCGCCCGTTCGCCGAACAATCAATCCCGCCGTTCCTGTTCTGTGACCGG
>JAQXRL010000219.1 GCA_029218505.1 Eubacteriales bacterium
CTCTTGAGCGCTATTCGCGTTCCGCCAATTTCCCGCGAATGAACTTCAGCGCGAACGCCGCTTCGCGATCCATAAATTGCTCGTCTCCGCCGCCGGACAAATCCCGCCACACTTTGATATCCTGGCCCACCTGGCCGCCCATCTTCAAAAAGGGCTCCATCACGATGCGCCCGGTATAATGCGCGTCCCGCAGGCCATCCATAATTTCATCCCAGGGCATATGTCCTCTGCCGGGCACTTTCCTGTTGGCCTCGCCAATATGGAAATGGCCAATATAGCCTTCCGCCTTGCGCAGCGCATCCCCAATGAAATCCTCTTCAATGTTCATGTGGAAGGAGTCCAGCAAGAGCTTCACGTTGGGCGAACCCACCGCATCCACAAACCGCATTCCTTCCTCCGCCGTGTTCAGCAAAAACTGTTCAAAGCGATTTACAACCTCCAGGCAGTATGTTACGCCCGTATCCTGGGCCGTCTTTGCAACCTGGCGCACGCATTCCACGCTGCGGTCCCACCACGGCCGCTTGTCCCACAGCGGAGAATCCACAATTTTCGGCCAGCAGCTGTAAATAATCCCGCCCAACACCTTGCCGTCCATCTCGCCAATCATCTCCAGCAGACGCTTGGCATATTCCATTCCACGCACGCGCGTCGTCTCCTCCGGGCTGGCCATGTCGTATGCAGCCGGCATGCCGATGCAATAGGTAATCTCTATGCCCTCCGCCTTCGCTGCCTTCGCCAAATCCAACCGGGCCTGTCTGGGCATGTCCGGCAGCGCTCCCGCCGCCACTTCCAATACGTCGAAACCCAAGCGCGCAATTTTCTCCACATACCGAAAATAGTCCGCAGACCATTCCTGTTCCCAAAATGCGTAGTAGATGCCAACCTTGTTGTTCATCGCGGGCCTCCTCCTCTGCGTTTTCTCTTGTTCAACCGCTTCCTCTATCATATATCCCGGCACGGCATTTGCGCAACTGTTTTTTTCACTTTTCGAAAATTTTGTTTTTCACCGCGGCAGACCGGCTATCGCAAGGACACGGCCGAAGGTTTGCGGTTTCCTGGCCGCGCGAATTCTCGTTGGAACCGTCTGGCCCGTGAACGCAGCGCCTGGCACAGGAAACGCAGCAACCGCCGCAGCTGCCCCTGCCTTTGCAAATCCTGCGCACCGCAAAAACGGCCAGCGCACCGATCAGCAAGAGCAGCAACACATCCAACGCGCTCACAGCAAGCCTCCAATCTGATATACCACAAATCCTACCAGCCAGGCAACGCCGCACTGCATCACCACAACGCCCAGCGTAGCCAACCGGGAACCCAATTCCCGGCGAATGGTCGCCACCGCCGCCACGCATGGCGTGTACAACAGCGTAAACAGCAAAAAGCTCACGGCGGCCAGGGGCTGGAACAAACCGCTCAGCACGCCGCCAAGTTCCGCCACACCCGTATTGGTCAATACGGACAACGTGCTCACCACAGCCTCTTTGGCGCTGAAGCCGGAAATCAGCGAAGTCACCACACGCCAGTCGCCGAAGCCCAGCGGGCGGAAGATGGGCGCAATCCATCGGCCAATGATGGCCAGCAAGCTATTTGCGCTGTCGGATACGACGTTCAGGCGGGTATCGAAGGTCTGCAAGAACCAAATGATGATTGTGGCCACAAAAATTACCGTAAAGGCCCGTTCCAGAAAATCCCGAGCCTTTTCCCATAGCAAGAGCAGCACGCTTTTGGGAGAAGGCAACCGGTAATTCGGCAGTTCCATGACGAAGGGAACAGGATTGCCGCGAAACATGGTTCTTTTCAACACCAATGCCACCAGAATGCCCAAAACGATGCCCGCCACATACAGTCCAATCATCACCAGCGCGCTATATTGGGCAAAAAACGCGGAAGCAAACACCGCATAGATGGGGATCTTCGCCGAACAACTCATGTACGGGGTCAAAAGAATGGTCATCTTGCGGTCACGATCCGAAGCCAGCGTGCGCGTTGCCATGATCGCCGGAACAGAGCAGCCGAATCCGATGAGCATGGGCACAAAGCTGCGGCCGGACAGGCCGATCTTTCGCAAAAGCTTATCCATCACGAACGCCACGCGGGCCATGTATCCGGTATCTTCCAGGATGGAAAGAAAGAAAAACAGCGTTACGATGATGGGCAAAAAGCTGAGCACGCTGCCCACGCCGGCAAAAATGCCGTCCACCACCAGGCTGTGCACCACGGGATTGATGCCGTATGCCGTCAAGCCCTTGTCCACCACCCTGGTGAGCGCGTCAATTCCCAGGGAAAGCCAATCCGACAGCGCGCTTCCAATCACATGGAAGGTAAGATAGAACACCAGGAACATTACGCCGAGAAACACAGGCAGCGCAGTATACTTGCCGGTCAGCACCTGATCTATTTTCACGCTGCGGCTGTGTTCCCGACTCTCGCGGCATTTTACCACAGAATGGGCCACCACGTCCTCAATGAACGTATACCGCATATCCGCCAGCGCTTCGTTGCGGTCAAAGCCCGTTTCCTGTTCCATTTCCACCACGCTGTGTTCCAAAAGCTCCCGCTCGTTCTGATCCAGTTCCAACCGGGCCGCCAGCGTTTCGTCGCCCTCGATTAGCTTTGTGGCGCAAAAACGCGGCGAAATGCTCAATCTGCGGGCATGGTCCTCAATAATGTGCGCCACAGCATGGATGCAGCGATGCACCGCGCCATCCGGGCAGAAGTCCATCACCGACGGACAGATTCCGTTTTTCGATACGGATACAATTTGATTCACCAATTCGCTGACGCCTTCTCCGCGCACAGCGCTGATGGGCACCACAGGCACGCCCAAGCGTTCCGACATTTGCTTGATGTCGATGGTGCCGCCATTGGCGCGCACTTCATCCATCATGTTCAGCGCCACTACCATGGGAATGCGCAATTCCAACAGCTGCAACGTCAGATATAAATTGCGTTCAATGTTGGTCGCATCCACAATATTGATGATCCCATCCGGCTTGCTGTTCAAAATGAAATCACGCGTGACAATTTCTTCCTGCGTATATGGCCGAATGGAGTAAATTCCCGGCAAA
The DNA here is from genome assembly GCA_029218505.1 of Eubacteriales bacterium. Lineage (GTDB taxonomy): Bacteria > Bacillota > Clostridia > Christensenellales > Aristaeellaceae > SUG1456. The sequence goes on from JAQXRL010000219.1 coordinate 3,066, forward strand.
TCCACCACAGAACTGTCCTTCGCGCCACGAATCGCCCCCATTTTTTGATCCACCGTCACGCCGGGAAAATTGCCAACATGTTGATTGGAACCCGTCAGCGCATTAAACAGCGTGGTTTTGCCGCAATTCTGGTTTCCCGCCAACGCGAAAATCATTTTCCCTCACCTTCTTCGTACAACTCAATGTTTTTCGCGTCTTCCCGGCGCAGCGTCAATTCGTATCCCCGTATTTCAATTTCGATGGGATCCCCCATGGGCGCCACCTTTCTCAGCGTCACCTTCGTTCGCGGAATCAACCCCATGTCCAAAAAACGCAACCGCAGCGCGCCTTCGCCGCCCACGGAACGGATCGTCGCAGATCCTCCAACCGGCAATTCATTGAGCGTCATTTGTTGTATCCCTCCACACATCTTCCTGCGCATATAGGTTAGCACCGGCTAACATTTTTGTCAATCCCGAATTTCTTTTGGAACAGCGTAGAAAGGGTAAAATGTTGGATGGAAATTTACTTGACGCAGCGGGCATTCCAACGTACAATAAGAACATCGAAGCAACAGACGCGCGCAGGGAGGCGGATCATGGCGCTGTTAATGGTACATTTGCTGGCGGCCCGGAAGTGGGCCGAAAGCATCAAACGATATGAAGATTGTCCGGAATTTTATCTGGGAGCGATCTCGCCGGATGCCATGCATATCCGCTATCATGACGACAAATCCCGCAAGGACTGGTTTCATTTGGGCAATTGGCTTTCGCCGCACCCGGAACAAGTGGCGGCATATTGGCGGGAACACTTTACTCCCTTTGACGCAGGATATGGAATTCATGTGCTCACGGACGCACAATGGGTGCCTCGGTTTCGCCGGCTTTGCCCGGAACTGTTGCTGCCGAACGGAAAGCTGGATAGCCGGCAATATTATCATGACACGGTTTGCACAGATTTCGCGCTTTTGCAGGAAATTCCCCAGGCGCGTTTCTTGCTGCAAACGTTAAAAACGGCCGTGCCGCCGCAGGATCACCCGCTTCTTACGGCGGAAGAAATTGGTCAGTGGCGTGACCAAACGATGGAATTTTACCAGGCCGGTTGTAAATGCAACGCTCCGGCAAAGTCGATTACCCCGGCGTACGCATTGAATTTTTTGGACGCTTGCCAGCCCATGTTGCTGGAAATCGCAAGGAGGTATTTGCAATGAACAACGTCATTGAAACCATTTTGGCCAGGCGCAGCACCCGCGGTTTTTCCGAAACGCCACTGACCCAAGCGGAAACGGATCTTCTGACGCAGGTTGCGCTGGCATCGCCCACCGCCAGAAACACCCAAAGCTGGCATTTTTCCTTTGTTACCAACCAGGCGCTGCTAAACCGGTTCAACCTGGACATGAACGCATACATGGCTGCAAAATTCCCGGCGGGACAGAGGGGCCGATTTGAGGAAAACGGCTACCATGTATTTTACCATGCGCCGCTGGTCGTGGTCATCTCCACGCCTTCCGACGATTCGGCAAACAAATTTGCGCAGATCGACTGCGGTATCGCGGTGGAAAACCTTGCCATTGCCGCGCAAAGCCTGGGATTGGGAAGCGTCATCGTCGGCCTGCCCAGAGATCTGTTCAACGCCCCCCAAAGCGAAGGATATCGCCGCGATTTCGGGCTTCCGGAAGGCCATGAATTTGCCATCGCCATCTGCATAGGCCACAACACCGTAACCAAAGAAGCCCATCCCATCGCCGACGGCAAGATTGACTTCATCTCGTAAATTCGGACAGGACTTCCAATGCCCAGGCAATCCGTCAAAGCTTGCCTGGGCGTTTTTGTGCGCATTTGGGAAGGTTTTCTCCCTTCGCCGCGCCCGCGGAAATCCTGTTTTCCATCCTTTCCGCCATTCCCCACGCACGCCGCTTCTTTTGCCGCTTCGGACGAGGGAAGCCGTTTTCCTTCCCTGATATCGCTCCTCTCTTCCTTGCCCTGTCCGCAGTCCCGTTTCATCGTTCAAATGATCGGCGGATCGCATTTGATTCATGGCGCACCCTCCGTTTCGGGATTGTTTTCGTCAAATGCGCAGTCGCAT
>JAQXRL010000220.1 GCA_029218505.1 Eubacteriales bacterium
GGGTGCGCGAACGTATCTGGGATTGAACGATGGCGCGGATGTTGAACAGTTTTTCCGGGAGGTCAAGCAATCGGCGAAGGACGCGACGCCGGTGGATTATGAGAAATACGTCAACTTTGTGGAATCAAAGCCTGGCGTGCAGGTGATGATTCCGGCGGGAACCATCCATGCTTCCGGTCGGAACCAGGTAATTTTGGAAATTGGCAGTCTTACGGTAGGTTCGTATACATACAAGCTGTATGATTATTGCAGGCTGGATTTGGATGGAAATCCCAGACCGCTGCACATTTACCACGGAGAAAAGGTGTTGCGCCGGGAGCGAACCACTTCCTGGGTGAATGAAAACATTGTTCAGCCGCCCCGCACGCTGCGTTCCGGCGCGGACTGGGAGGAATTTGTGGTGGGCGAGCACCCGCTGTTGTATTTCTCCCTGCGCAATGTGCGGTTTGTAAGCCGTTACGAGGACGATACCCAAGGCAGATTCCATGTGCTGGCGCTGGTGGACGGAGAACGCGTTATGGTGCGCTCGCTGCGCAATCCGGAGCGTTCTTACATTCAAAACTCGTTGGATATCGTCGTGGTGCCTGCCAACATGGGCCCCTATGAGGTGATCAATCTGGTGGAGGGCAGTACCGTTACCATGCATAAGACCTTGCTGAAGGAAGGATTCCAGAACGAAACCGCCGATATTCTGTAAGCATTGCGGCATAACGGGAATAATTTCAAAAGAGCTGTCACGGAAAAACCGCGGCAGCTCTTTTTGTATCCGGAAAAATGCCGCGCAAATGGATTCGGTTCTTTTTTGCAAGGGTTTGATGGCGGCTTGACGCGCGTGATATCTTTGCATGCTATACTGTGTTCATACCAAGAAAGAAAGGTGTGGAAAAGATGAGAAAGGTACTTTTTCTGTTGTGCATTGCCGTTTTGCTGACGTGCATGCCTGCCACTCTGGCGGAAGACGCGGCCGTAGCGCCAAAGTATGTGTTTATGTTCATTGGAGATGGCATGGGCAATCCCCAGGTGGCCGCCACCCAGTACTACCTCGGTTCCATTCAGAATCCTGATTCCGAATTTCCGGTTCCGGCGGACTTGAGTTTTACACAGTTTGAATCTCTGGGCATGGTGACGACGTATGACGCTTCCTCCTTTTGCCCGGATTCTGCCTCCACGGCTACGTCCATGGCTTCCGGCGAAAAGACCCTTTCTGGCGTCATCAACTATGACGTGAGCCTGACCACTCCTTTCAAGCTCATTACGGAGTACGCCAAGGAAGCGGGCCGCAAGGTCGGCGTAATTTCCAGCGTATCCGTGGATCATGCCACGCCGGCAGCCTATTATGCCAAGCAGCCCAGCCGCAACGACTATTATGAGATTGCCGTGCAGGGCATCACCGGCAGCACCGTGGATTACCTTGCGGGCGGCGGCTTCAAAAAGCCTGTTGGCGAAGATGCGGAGAATCCCCAGACGGATATCATGAAGTTGGCCGCGGAAAACGGCTGGACCATCACCACGTCTAACGAGGAAGTGCGCGCGTTGAATGCCGAATCCGGTCGCGTATTGGCGGTAAATCCGGTTTTGCAGGATTCCAAGGCCATCCATTATGAGATTGACCGCGAGCGTCTGGCAGCCGAAGGCGAAGATATTCTATCCTTGGCAGACTTCGTGCGCGCTGGCATCAACGTATTGGACAACGAAAATGGTTTCTTCATGATGTGCGAAGGTGGCAAGATCGACTGGGCAGGCCATGCCAATGACGCGGCCACTTCGATTCATGAGACCATCGCCCTAAGCGACGCGGTGCAGGTGGCTGTAGATTTTGCCCAGGATCACCCGGACGAAACCCTCATCATCGTTACGGCGGACCATGAGACCGGCGGGATGACCATCGGCTTTGCCACCACGGCCTATGATACCCACTTTCCGTATTTGACCAGCCAGAAGATCTCCTTTACGGATTTTGATGGTGTGATCGACGAAATGCGCCAAGATGGCGCAACCTTTGAGGATGCCCTGCAGAAAATCGAAACGTATTATGGATTGACCACCGCACCCGACCAGCCGCTTACCCTGACCGAAATCGAGCTGAACAGCCTGCGGGCGGCGTTCGAACTGAGCATGACGCCGGCGGATGCTCGCGAAATTGGTGCGGAGGAAGAATTGCTTTATGGCGGCTATGAGCCTCTGTCCATGGCGGTCAGCCACATTGTGAACAACAAGGCGGGGCTCAGCTATACCTCCTACGCCCATACAGGGCTGCAAATTCCGGTGTATGCCACCGGTGTCGGCGCCGAAAAATTCTCCGGACTGTACGACAACACCGACATCTTCAATCGCACCATGGAGGTCATGGGGCTGTCAAAGTAAGGGTGCTTTGAAACAACATATTGCGAACAGGGGCCGTCCATCAGGACGGCTCTCCGTTTGAGATATTGGAGGAATGCTTCATGAAAAGGGCAACGCGAAGCAGCCTGATCACATGTCTTGTCATGCTGGCGTTTTGCGGACTGTTGTGCCTGCTGCCGGAAAAATCCAATGTGACCGGAAGCTTTCCGCGGGAAAAGGTGCGCATAGAGCGCGTGGACAACAGCATGTTGGATGCCGTCGGCATTACGTATAACGGCGTGCAGCCATGCGAAGTGACATTGCTTACCGGGGAGCATAAGGGAGAACGCTGTACTTCTTATAATTATCTAAATTCCGCGTTAGACAAGGATAAGCTCTTTGTGCCGGGGGACATCGCATGGGCGATGATTCAGGATGGAGATGGGCGCATGACGGTGACTTTGATCGATCATTACCGTGCCAATACGCTGGGCTGGGTGCTGGCTGTATTGGCGGCGACGCTGATTCTGTTCGGTGGGTTGACCGGCTGTGGCGCAATGGTTTCGCTGGTGGCCAGTGCGGTGATCGTATGGAAGTTATTGATCCCGCTGCTGTTGAAGGGCGTCAATCCAATGATGGCGTCGTTTGCAACGGTAATCCTTCTAACGCTCATCATTGACGTATTGGTGGCGGGGTTCACCCCCAAATGCCTGGTGGCGGTGCTGGGCTCGCTGGCGGGCACGCTGGTGACTTGCACGGCGGCAGTGCTGTTAACCGATGCGCTGAAGTTCGATGGCGGCGACTTGCCGTATGTGGTGCCGCTGCTGGCGCAATCATCCATGGGTGTGGATACCCGAAGTTTGTATATCGGCATGGTGTTTCTGGCGAATTCAGGGGCGCTAATGGATTTAAGCATGGATATTGCCGCATCCATGGAGGAAATTCGCTTTCACAAGCCAGATGTCAGCCGTATCGCACTGGTGCGCAGCGGATTGATTGTTGGACGCAGTGTGCTGGGCACCATGACGACCACGCTGATGCTGGCATATTCCGGGAACTATCTGTCAATGTTGATGTACTTTGCGGGTCAGGGAACGCCGGTGGGTGACATTGTAAATTTGAAGTATGTGGCTAGCCAGTTGCTCAATACGCTGGTGGGCAGTTTCGGGTTGGTGGTCGCCGCGCCGCTCACCGCGCTGATTGCCGGCTGGTATTATGGAAGGCGCGGAGAACCCCACAGCGCGGAAAAACGGCAGGTTCGGTGTTTGTAAATGCAAATTTGGTTAAAACGCGTTTTTATGTGTTATAACCGCCCCGGTATGCCGACGGCGATATGCCGTAACGCTGCCGGAACTTTGTGGCAAAATGCCCGCTGCTTTGAAATCCGCTTTCCGAGGCAATTTGTTCGATGGACAGCGTCGTATTCAGAAGCAGACGCTGGGCGTATTCCAGCCGGCACAACAGAATCTGGCGGTGCAGCGCGTTTCCTGTTTGCCGTTTCATGAGCCGGCTCAAGTAATAGGGATGAAAATTCAACGCCCTGGCGATGGATGCATTGTCGATGGGTTCCCGAAGGTGCGCGCGGATATATTGCAGGGTTTCGTCTACAATTTTTCCCGTCCTGCTGCCGGATTCTGCCGTTCGTGCCGCAAGAAACAGCACCTTTTGAAACAGCGAAGAACCAACTTCCCGGTAATATCTTCCGCGCGCCTGAAATTCGTCGGCCAGTTCCAGCAGCAACGGTTCCGCCGCATGCATTCCGGCAAGCACCATCGGCTGCCGAAACAGTGCAGGTTCGATATCCAGCTGCGTCCACTGAATTCGTTCCGGCTCAATGCGGTCCACCGGCAGCGGCGACATTCCGATCCGGTTGGCGGCGTATTGGTGCGTATAATCAAAGTTTACCGTGATAAACTCAAGGCCGTTTTCTTCCGACGCGCGCGGCTCATAGGGCATGCCTGCCGGATAAATGGCCAGCGTACCCGGCGCCAGCGGATACATCGCCTGTTCAAACCGCAGAGATCCCGTGCCCTGAAGGATGTACAGACAGCGGCAATCATACGCCACCGTCAGATATTTGTTGGGCAAATTGCGCGTTCGAAATGCGCTGCGCACAAAAGGATGAATCGTCATGCACCCTCCAAAAAGTTTGTTTTGGAAAGATTCTGATTTGAATCACGCATGTATTATATCATGAAAATGTGGTATCATCAAGGGCAAAGGGAGGCGGAAACGCAATGCAAAAAAGTCCTTTGATTCCCATGGCCGCCATTACGGGAAGACCGGATCGCGCGCGCATGGAACAGGTGCTGCGGGATTACAAATCGGTTGGAATTGATCAATTCCTGATTTATCCACGAAGCGGTATGGAATATGAATACATGTCGCCGGAATGGATGAATTTGTGCCGGGAAACCGTGGAAATCGCGGCGGATTTGAACATGGATATTTGGCTGTATGACGAATACAACTGGCCGTCCGGCAACTGTCGCGGGCAGGTAACGGACGGCCATGCGGAATACTATCCCAACGCCCTGGTGTTTGAACGCAAGGAAAGCGGAATGGAAAGCCGCGTGGTGCAAAACCGCATGGGCGCGGACATTCTCAATCCGGATTCGGTGGCAAGGTTTTTGGCGCTGACCCATCAGCGGTATTATGACGCCCTGTCGGAATACTTTGGCACAGTGATCAAGGGGATCTTCACCGACGAACCCAGTTTTGCGTATTTTACCCGAAACAGCGACGGCACGTTTTCCAGCAGGCTGGAGGACGACAGCTTCCTGCTGGCCTGGTATGACGGTCTGGAAGCAGAATACCATGCCCGACATGGCGGAGATTTGCGCAAAGACGTGGCGGCGCATTTGAATGGCGCCACGCCGCAATTTCTGTGGGAGGATTACTATCGCTGCATGGGCGACCGCATGCGCAATGTGTTTGTGCGCGCCATGGATTCGTGGTGTCAAAACCACGGCATTGTGCTGACGGGGCATCTCATGTGCGAAGACGCGCCGCAAAGCGTGCGGTACAATGGCGACGCATTAAAAATGCTTTCCGAATTTTCCATGCCCGGCATGGATGAAATTTGGACAAACGTGGACATTGCCCGGCACAACATGGAGCTGTCGGCGGCATTCTTGGCGCAATATGCCAGCCGGGGGAAATGCGGCGCGCTGGCGGAACTGTTCGCGCTGGGGCCTGCGGATCTGCCCATGTGTACCATGCGCCAAATGATTTGGATTACCGCCTGCTTTGGCGTGGATCATTATGTCCTTGCCGTGGCAGCGCTGGACCCCAAGGGGAATATGGAAAAAAATGCCTATTATTTTCCCACCAGCAAAACGCAGCCCTGGTTTTCACATTACGCACAACTGAACGAATCCGCCAAGCAGGCGGCGCAGGCGGCCCGCAAACCTTATGCGCCTTCTCTTCGCCTGCGCTATCCGGCAACGTTGTTCATGCGCGTGTTGAACACGGAGGCCGGAAAGGCTTTGGGACAACTGTATCGAGATATGCTGGAAGCGTTGGTAAGCCATCAGATTCAAGCCCTGTATCTGGCGGAGGAGGAGCAAACGTCCCTTCCCGTGATTTCCATGGACGAGGACGGATTGTTCCTGGAGGGCGAAACGACGCGGTATCACAGCGCGGAGGCCATGGCCGAACATGCGTGCGCCATGTTCTCGCGGCCATGCGTCGTGCGGGATGAATCCGGCGTGGAAACGCGGGATGTGCTGGTGCGCGCTTGGGCAGACGGCAGCGTCACGCTGGTGGATCTAACGCAGAATGATCGTGCGGACCGGCTGTTGCTGGTGGAGTGCGGCGGACATACGGGACGCGTGCGCCTTCCGGGGCGAGGCGTCTTTTGCGGAAAGCCGGAGGACATGAACGACGTTCTTCCTCAAATGTTGAAGCAGGCGGCAATTGGCCCGGTGTCTCTTCGGCTGGAGCAGAGGAACCTGCTGCGCTGTTCCTATACGCAGGCAGCGCCCGAATTCGCGGTGGAAGCGCGGGAGTCCATTGGAGATGTGCGTTTGCTGCTGCGCCGGGAACCCTGCCCTGTTGCCGTAACGTTGGACGGACAGCCGGTTGTGGCGGAAAATGCCGATGATCGGCTGCCGGACGGCTTTGCGCCCCTGTATTGGGCGACGCAGCCCTTTTTGCTGACGAAGGGAAGGCATGTTTTGCGCGTGACAAACGGTGAGACGGATTATCGATATCTGCCCGCCATCTATTTCAGCGGAAACTTTTCTGTGGGGCAGGATGGCGCGTTGACTGCCTTCCGCGAGGCGAACAGCCTTGGCCCTGTTCAGGGAATTCCGAATTATGTGGGAAGTTATACGCTTTCCATGGAAATAGAGGTGCCGGAAAATCCGAATCTTGTTCTGGCGTTGGATGCAAATTGTGCGTGCGTTGAGGTTTTCCTGGATGGGGAGGCGCTTGGACCGCGCTGCTGGGCGCCCTTTGCATGGAAAATTCCGGCGCATTGCCAGGGCGGCAGACGCCGGCTGGCGCTGCATGTTTCGACATCCGTGCAGCCGATGTTTGGAGATATCACGTGCTTTGAGCAGGAACAGGGCGTTACCGGGCTGTATTTCCGTCCTGGAAAGTATGGGGCCACGGGATTGATGGCGGCGCCCGTCTTTTGGGTATGCGGCGATGCGGATGTTCCATCGTAGGTTTCAAGTTCCCAGGCCATGCAAATGGGCCTGGGAATTTTTGCATGATGGAAGCCGTAGCGCCCGTCAGGGCCACAGATTGCCGCGGCGTTTTACGTTTGCTTAATCTTGAGGTGATATACTATAAGAAATATGCGAAGGTGAAAGAGGGAATTGCGTGCGTTTGCTGCTCGCGGAGGACGAAAAATCGCTGGCCAGGGCGATTGTCGCGATCCTGAAGAAAAACAATTATGAGGCGGATGCGGTATTTGATGGCGAGGAAGCGCTGGAGTATTTGCAAACGGGGAATTACGACGGCGCAATTTTAGACGTCATGATGCCTCGAATGGACGGGATTACAGTGATACAGCGCGTTCGTGCGTCCGGAAATGAGGTTCCCATTCTGGTTTTGTCGGCAAAATCCGAAACGGACGACAAGGTATTGGGCCTGGACAGCGGCGCCAATGATTATCTGACCAAGCCGTTTGCCGCCCAGGAGTTGCTCGCGCGCATTCGCGCCATGACGCGAAGCAAAACGGCGCAGGCAACCTCAAAACTGTCCATGGGGAACATCGCGCTGGATCGGGCGACGTTTGAATTATCCTCTCCAACGGGCAGCTTTCGCTTGACAAAGAAGGAATTCCAGATGATGGAAATGCTTTTGTCCAATGCGCGGCAGCTGATTCCGACGGAGCGCTTTATGGAGAAAATATGGGGATATGACAACGAGGCAGAAATCCATGTGGTGTGGGTGTATATTTCCTATTTGCGCAAAAAATTGACAATGCTGGGTGCAGACGTGCAAATACGGGTTGCGCGCAATGCGGGATATGCGTTGGAGGAAATACGATGATTCGCAAACTGCGGGTTCGGTTTATTGCCGCGTCCATGCTGTCGCTGCTGCTGGTGTTGAGCGTCATTTTGGGCATTCTCCACGCAACGAATTATCGAGGGATTCTTGCGGACGCGGACAGCGTTTTGGCGA
>JAQXRL010000221.1 GCA_029218505.1 Eubacteriales bacterium
CGGGCGAGGTGACCGAAGAAGTCGGCGGCGGAATCTGCCAGGTGTCCACGACGCTGTTTAACGCCGCCGTAAAGGCGGATATGGAAATTGTGGAACGGCATAACCATTCCATTCCGGTGGGTTATGTGGACAAGGGCAAGGATGCTACGGTGGACTGGGGCGCGCAGGATTTGCGCTTTACCAATACGTCCGATGACGATGTGTATATCTGCTGCTTTCTTTCAGACGACAAGCGCGTTCGGGTGGGAATTTTCGGCAAGCTTTTGGAGGACGGAAGATATATCACCGTGGAAGCCGTAACCACGGCCCAGTTGAACAGCGAGACGGAATATCGGGTCAACAGCTTTATGGCGCCGGGTACGCAAAACGTTTTGCAGCAGGGCAGGACGGGATATACCGCGTCCGCATACAAGATTGTGTGGAATGCGGATGGAACGCAGCGAAGCAAGGAACTGCTGTGCACCAGCCGCTATCCCGCAAGGAATACCATTATTGAAAAAGCGCCATAGCGGGAATACGCGTGGAGAGGTGGTTGTATGGCAAAATTGGTTACGCGGCGGGAAGCCAGAAATCGCAGATTAAAATTTCAGATTTTCGCGGGAATGTTTGACTTTCTGGGAACCCTTGCGGGCGTTCTGGTTATTTTGGCGTGCATTGTGCTGCTCAACAGCTTGATAACATGGATCATTGCCGATGGCAAAAGCACCTTTGCAACGTTGTTTGAAATGATCAGCGACGCGATTATTACGCCACAATAATACCACAGATGCCGTCGTTTGGCGGATTTTCGGGAGGAATGCGCGTGCGTACGTCCTGGGCGGAAGTAACGGAACAGATTTCCGATTGCCGGAAATGCAGGCTTTGCGAAACCCGCACCAACGTGGTGCCGGGAGAAGGCAACCCCGCGGCAAAACTGATGTTTGTGGGCGAAGGCCCGGGTCAGGAGGAAGACCGGCAGGGCCGGCCGTTTGTGGGAAGAAGCGGCGAGCTGCTCACTTCCATGATCCATGCCATCGGACTGGAACGAAGCGAAGTGTATATTGCCAACGTGGTGAAATGCCGGCCGCCGGGAAATCGAAATCCGGAACCGGACGAGGCCGAGGCATGTTTGCCCTATCTCAGGGCACAGGTGGCGTTGATCAGGCCCAGAATTGTGGTGCTTTTGGGCAAGGTGGCCTGCACATATATCCTGCGGGAGAATATTTCGGTGATGCGGGAACACGGAAATTGGTATGAACGAAAAGGCGTTTTGTTTATGCCGACCTTTCATCCTTCCGCCTTGCTGCGGGATCCCGCAAAGAAGCGCGACGCATGGGAGGATTTCAAAAAGATCCGCGATATGCTGCGGCAATGGAAAGATTCCGGCGAGGGAGTGTGAACCATGCAAAAGCTTCGGGAGGAAATGGAGACGTTTTTTGGCGCGCTCTATGAGGATGACAAAAAGGTTCTGGTGCATGGCGAAGGGTTTTTGCATGCGCGTGCCGCTTTGGTGGGCGAAGCGCCGGGAGAACAGGAAACCTTGCAGCGCAAGCCTTTCGTGGGAAAAGCGGGCAAAAATTTGGACGCATTTTTGGCGGCCTCCGGTCTGCGGCGGGAGGATCTGTACATTACCAATACCGTGAAGTTTCGCCCAACGCGCCTCTCTGCGGCAGGCCGCATTGTCAATCGCCCGCCTACGCAGGAGGAAATTCGCCTGTTTCTGCCATGGCTCAGGCGCGAACTCCATTTGGTCAATCCCACTTGTGTGGTGACGTTGGGCAACGTCCCGCTCAATGCGTTGGCGGACCAAAAAACGACAATCGGCGAGGTCCACGGCAGTTTCCTGCACACCGGGGACGGGCTTTTGCTGTATCCCATGTATCATCCCGCATCCTTGATATATAATCCTTCTTTGCGCGAAGTTTACGCGGAGGACATAAATCACCTGTCAAAATGGCTTGCAGGAAATAATTAACATAAAATTAACTGCTTTTTGCGCGCTATGGGGTTCCCATGGCGCGCGAAATGTGTATGATAGTATCTGTCCTTGAAGCTGCGGAAGCCGTGGCGAAGAAAGCCTTCCGCGGTTTTGGAAAGGACGGTTGAATTGCACTTGCAATTCAACGTTGGAAAAAGAAGACGTTGGCATTTTTCGTGAAATGCGGTCTTGAAAAGCATGCGATGAAAATAGAAGTCAATTTGGGAGGAAGAGAATTTATGACCTTGGTGAAATGTCCGCGCTGTGAACTCAATTATATGAACGAAGGAGATAAGATTTGTTCCGTTTGCCGGCGTGAAGTGCGCGGCGAAAGCGAGCAGGATGAAGTAATTGAGCTGTGCTCTGAATGTGGCGAAAATCCGGTAGTGCCGGGGCAGGAGTTGTGCGCTTACTGCTTGAAGGAATTGGCGCGTCATTCCACAGCGCCCAGCGACGAACCCGTGAATCAGAGCGCCAGCATTGAAATTGATTCTGTGAGCACCATGGACGAGATCGAATTGGATATTGGCGGCGGCCTTGACGACGAGGAATTTGCGGATGTGGATTTCGGCGACGACGAGGATGAGGAAGACAAGGACGACGAAGAAGACGAGGATGAACATTGACCTTTTTTGCCATTTCTGATTTGCATCTGCCGGCGCATGAAAAGCCCATGGACGTGTTTGGCGCGCATTGGGAAAACCACTTCCAGCGCATCCGGGAGGATTGGACAGCTCGGGTGCGCGAGGAAGACGTGGTTTTGCTGCCAGGGGATCTTACCTGGGCCATGCGGCTGGAGGATGCCCAGGAGGATTTGGAGAAGATTCAGGCGTTGCCCGGAACCAAACTGTTGTTGCGCGGCAATCATGACTATTGGTGGAGTTCCATCGGCCGCGTGCGGCGCTGTTTAAGCCGGAACACCTTTGCGCTGCAAAATGACAGCATGTTCATTGGCGGCGTGTTGATCGCCGGTTCCCGGGGCTGGACTGTGCCCTGCGCGGATGGCGGCGATCCCGATGATGTGCGGATTTACCATAGAGAGCGCATCCGTTTGGAGATGTCGTTGAAATCCGCCCGCGCAAAGGACGCGCAAGCGCCGCTGATTGTCATGATGCATTATCCGCCCTGTCCCGATGGTTTGGGAGAGGGCTTTTCTGATTTGCTGAAGCAATACGGCGTGTGCGATTGCGTATACGGCCATTTGCATGGCCCGGGCCTGATAGGGGCCGTGCGCGGCGTTCGCGACGGAATCTGTTATCATCAAGTGTCCTGTGATGGGTTGAATTTTCGGTTGCATGTGGTGCGAACACAGTAGCTCGATTTGGAACCCCTATTTACATTTTACAAAACATCGTGTATAATATTGTTGAAACCGCGAGTACGCGGTGGAATTGCTTTTTTATGGAGGTGCAGACATGGCCGGAAAACTTTTGCTGGTCGTAAACCCATGCGCCGGTCAGCGCCGCGCAACCAAATGCCTTGCTGAACTGGTTCGAATGTTTTCGGATTTTGATTGGGAAACGACCGTGTATGTAACGGATGGGAAGAATGACGCGCAGGAATACGTGACCAAACGGGCGGGAGATTTTGAACGCATTGTCTGTGCCGGCGGCGATGGCACCTTAAACGAGGTGTTCAGCGGCGTGCTGCTGTCCGGAACGAAGCGGCCGATCGGATATCTTCCCGCAGGAACGACCAACGATTACGCAGAGACGCTGGGGCTTTCCCGGGACATGGTTACGGCCGGGCATGATGTCATGACGGGCGTGGAGCGGGAAATGGACGTTGGAAAAATCAACGGCCGTTATTTTGCCTATACCGCGTCCTTTGGCGCTTTTACCAGAACGGCATACAGCACGCCCCAGGCGGCGAAAAATGCCCTGGGGCATCTTGCGTATTTGTTGGAAGGGATCAAGGACATTCCCCAGATTCGGCCGATTCATATGAAAATAGACGCGGACGGCCGGGAATACGAGGATGATTTTATCTTCGGCGCGGTAAATAATTCCACTTCCGTGGGCGGAATTCTGCGCCTGGATGCAGGCGTAGTCGGCATGGACGACGGACGCTTTGAGGTGATTCTGGTAAAAAATCCTCAAAACGCCAATCAGCTTAGCCGTACTGTGCTGGCCTTGACCAAAAATGATTTCCTTTGCGATATGTTATACTTTTTCCCTGCGACAAAGCTGCGGATTTCTTGCCCTGCGGATGTATGCTGGACAAGGGATGGCGAATACGAAAGCGGCAGCGAGCAGATCGAAATCGAAAATCTGCATCGGGCTGTGCGTTTTATTGTTCCCAGAACCGCCCATGTAGAGGCGGAGGATTGACGCGATGCAATATTTTTGGAATACGACTCAGACGATTGCGCCTGGGCTTGGGTTTTCACGTTTTGGATGGATTCATCTTACTTGGTTGAGCATTCTTGGCATGGTTTGGCTGGGCGCATGTCTGGCATATCGCGGTTTGTCCAAACGATGGCAACGGCGCGTTCTCAAGGGAATTGCCTGTGCGATGATTGCGGGAGAAATCTTTCGCATGGCGGTTTTGTTTGGAACAGACCAGTTTCATTGGAAATACCTGCCGTTGGATCTATGCGGCGTGAGTATGGTGGTTTGTCTGATGCATGCGTTTCGGCCCAACGATGACAGGGCGGAGTTTTTGTATGCGGTGACACGCCCGTTGGCAATTCTCATTCTTTTGATTCCCGGATGGAACGAGCTGCCGGCCAGAAACTTTTTCCATATATATGGCTTTGTGTCTCATGGACTGATGGGCTTGTACGCCATGCTGGTGCTCACCAACGATTTTCAGGCGGATTATCGACGGTTGGGCAAGGTGGCGGCTACGTTGCTGTGCGTTGCGCCGCCCATTTATCTCATGAACCGCTTCGGCAGTGTGGGCTTTTTCTTCCTGCTGGATGCATCCGAAGTGGATGCCTTTCGCGGTGTTGCGGAGAAGATTGGCGAAGGTTGGTGCATTGTGCTGTATATGGCAGGGCTGCTGATTTTATGGACGCTGATGTATGCGCCCAGCCGCCGCCGCATTGCATTGGAGGAACAAACGTGAATTATGCCCGGGAAATGGAACAACAGTTGGCGCATATCGGAACGGCTCGGCCAACGCTGTTGCTGCATTGCTGCTGCGCGCCCTGTTCCAGCGCCGTTTTGGAACGGTTGGATGGCCGCTTTCGGCTGGATGCCCTGTATTGGAATCCCAATATTTCTCCCGAAACGGAATATCAGGTTCGACTGACGGAATTGCGGCGCCTCGCGGAGGAAATGCCGCTGACGCGGAAGCCCGACGTTTTTGCGCCGGAATACGACGCCCAGGTTTTCTTTGACGCCGTTCGCGGATTGGAAGCGGAACCAGAGGGCGGAAAGCGATGCGAGATCTGTTTCCGTTTGCGCCTTGAACAGACGGCTCGCCTGGCCAGCGCCCAGGGGTATGAATTTTTTGCTACGACATTGACCATCAGTCCCCTCAAAAACGCCGCTTTGCTCAACGAAATTGGATCGGATTTGGCCCAAAAGTACGGCGTTTCCTGGCTGTTTTCCGATTTCAAAAAACAGGACGGCTATCGACGCTCCGTCGCGTTGTCCGCGGAATATGGCCTGTATCGTCAAAATTACTGCGGCTGCGTCTTTTCACAAAACGTTCGTAAACCAAAAACAAAATAATGGTTGACCAAAGAACCTCCGCGTGCTATACTGGCAAAAAACGCGGAGGTTTTGTATGGGAAACAAGGACGCGGTATTATATGCGCTTTCCCAGGAGGACGAGCCGGTGTCCGGAGAGGTGCTGGCTGCGCAGTTGGGCGTGTCCAGGGCGGCGATCTGGAAGGCGGTAAACGCGCTGCGGGAAGAAGGATATGCCATTGACGCACAATCCAACAGAGGATATGTTTTGCGAAACGGCATCGGCGTGCTGACGGAAAGCGGGTTGCGAAAAGAATTGCAACGGCCCGACAGGAAGATCGAACTGCTGGACGAGGTGGATTCCACCAACACGCGCG
>JAQXRL010000222.1 GCA_029218505.1 Eubacteriales bacterium
TTCCGGATACTTGTCCTTGATGAAATAGGGCGTGTATTCGGCGTTGTGTTCGCTGGATTCGGTGATGTAATATCCAAAGCGGCGCATGAGCTCCAGGCGAACCATATCGTAATGCAGCTTCTTTTCCGTATAAAGATTGTATGCTTCGCGGATATGCGCCTCGGTTTCGGCGCTTACGCTTTCGCCAAGGGCGACGCGCTGGGCAATCTGTTCTTCCGGCGTGGGCATGGGCAATTCGCCCTTGTTGCGCAGCAAGGCGCGGCGTTTGATTTCCGGATACAGATCCTGGCCATCCTTGCGCACCTCCAGCAGCCAGGCCTGATGGTTGATGCCGGCAATCTTCCACTGCACGGAATCGTCGTAGGGCATATTCAACTGTTTCAGCAGCCCTTCACAGCAAACCTGCACGCTGTGGCACAAGCCGACGGTTTTTACGTTGGTCAGGCGCAGCATTGCTCCGGTGAGCATGGCCATGGGGTTTGTGTAATTCAAGAACCAGGCGTCGGGGCAAACTTCTTCCATATCCCGGGCAAAATCCAGCATGACCGGAATGGTACGCAATGCGCGAAATACGCCGCCCACGCCCAGCGTGTCGGCGATGGTCTGCTTTAAGCCATATTTTTTGGGAATTTCGAAGTCGGTAATGGTGCACGGATCGTAACCGCCCACCTGAATCGCGTTTACCACGTAGTTTGCACCGGCAAGCGCAGCCTTGCGGTTTTCTACGCCCAGATATTTTTCGATGGTTGCCTTGCCGCCGTTATTGCGGTTGATTGCCTCCAGCATCTGCGCGGATTCATCCAGCCGAACGCTGTCAATATCGTAAAGGGCAATGGTGCTATCCGCCAAAGCGGGAGTCATCATGCAATCGCCCAACACGTTTTTGGCAAATACTGTGGAACCAGCGCCCATAAATGTAATTTTTGGCATAAAAATCACTCCTTTATCTTCTTCATTATATCTTTTTTAAAAAGAAAAAGCAATCGTCTCTTGTTGCATGATATGCGTGAAATGTTGCATGCAAGGGTTTGAAAGCGGATTGCCGGACGGGCCGGGGAGACGGCGGGAGCCCTGCGGCAAGGGAAAGGGCGCGCCGGATTGCCGATTTGCGGCCATTCCAGCGGCCAAAAAATGTTCGGCCGCTGGAGAATGTTGGGCGGCTGTGCCGGTTCCCGGTTTTCGCGTGTGTGGGAATGACCGGATGCTCACTTTGCGGAAGCCGTTGGATCGCCTTCTGCGCTGGGGTTTTGGATGATCAGGCTGCCGTCCCGGTATTCCATACGGACTTTGTTGCCGGATATGCCCATTTGCTTTAGAATCTCGTGCGGGATTTGCACGCGACCGGCCCGATCCAAGATGGCAAATTCCTCCTGCACGTCCTCTGTGACGGTAAGCGCGGTGATTTCGGAAAGACGGTCGGCATAGCTTTGTTTCATGATGCGTTCGGAACTGATTTTTCCATCCCGAATGGCAGCGACACGATTGACTTTTTTGCTAAGAAGCTGATCGTGGGTCACGATGACGATGGTCAGCCCGGTGGTGCGGTTCACTTCCCGAAACATATCCAGGATAAACTCGCCGGTCTTGACGTCCACCGCGCCGGTGGGTTCGTCCGCCAGCAGTATTTTGGGGCGATTGGCAAGGGCGATGGCGATGGCAACGCGTTGCTGTTCGCCGCCGGAAAGCTGGCTCAACCGGCTGTGCTTGCGATGCCCCAGTCCAACCAGTTCCAGCAACTCCAAGGCGCGCTGGCGCTTTTTTGCACCGCGATCAAACAACATGGGCATCTGTACGTTTTGCCAGGCAGTGAGATAGGGCAACAGGTTTCGCGCGTTGTTTTGCCACACGAATCCCACGGTGCTGCGCTTGTAGTCCACCAATTCCCGCTCGCTGAGCTGAAACAGGTTTTTTCCGTCCACCAGAAGCCTGCCGGCCGAGGGGCGATCCAAACCGCCGATCATGTTCAAAAAGGTGGACTTGCCCGATCCGCTGTTGCCGATGATGGCCATCTGTTCTCCTCGGTCGATGCTGATTTCCAGGCCTTGCAGCGCCAGTACCTCAATATCCCGGGTTTTGTAAATCTTCACCAGGTTTTCGCACTGTATGATGGCATCCTGGCGGGCGGCTTCACTGGCCATGAACGAGCTCGCCTCCTTCCAGTTCGTATACCTTGTCCCCCAGTTCCATCAGACCGGTGTCGTGGGTGGTCATGACGATGGTTACGCCTTCCTGCTGGGTAAGTTCCTGAAACAGTTTTACCACGGATAGGCCAGTGTTGGTGTCCAGCGCGCCGGTAGGCTCGTCGGCAAACAACACCTTGGGCCGGTGCGCAATGGCCCGGGCAATGGCGACGCGCTGCTGTTCGCCGCCGGAAAGTTCTTGGGGCATGTGTCCCGAGCGCTGCCCCAATCCCACCAATTTCAGGCACTCCATGGCGCGCTGCGTGCGGTTTCCCCTGTATCGGGTCATGCGCAGCGCGAATTCCACGTTTTCGAGGGCGTTCATCATGGGAATCAGGGCGATGGATTGGAACACAAAGCCAATGTCCGTGCGCCGAATTCGCGCGCGGCGGTTTTCGTCCAGGGCGGCAATGTCCTTGCCTTCCAAAAATACCTTGCCCTGGGTGGGCTTGTCCAACGCGCCCAGGATATTCATCAGCGTGGTCTTGCCGGAACCGGAGCGGCCCCGTAAAATGGTGAGCTTTCCCTGGGGCACCTGCGCATCAATGCCGTTCAAGGCCCAAAAATCTCCGCCATGGGTTTTGAAGCAACGCTTCACACCTTCTGCGACGATGATGTTTTCCATAATTAATCCTCTCCCAGTTTCAACGCCTGTGCGATCTTCATCCGGCGAATCAGTTCGCCCAAAATGATGAGACATGCGCCAATCATGATGCCAACCACAATTGCCAGGCGCAGCATGTCGCCAGGCAGATTGATCACGCGCAAGGGAATTGCGCTGTCGGAGGAAGAATAGGCGATTTGAATCAGCGGCATATACAGCTTTGCGGTCAGCCGTCCCACCGCCGCGCCGGTGAGAATGGCGGCGCCGGAGATAAAGATGTGTTCGTTGACCAGCATGGATACAATTTCCCGCATGGACATGCCCATGGCCCGGAAAATCCCGAATTGCAATTCCCGGGAGCGAATGGACAAAACCCAGTAAATGAGAAAGCCGACCGTGCACAGCGCCAGAACCACGATGAAGCCCACCGTGAGCACGCCGTTGGTTCCTTGAATGACGGGATCGTTTTTCATGGATACGATTTCGGCGGAGGCGTCCCGGAAGGTTTGATAGACGATGCCGTTGTCCCGGGCAAAATCATAGATGAATTGGCTGGAATCAAGGGCCTTGATCCAGATTTGATAGGGAGTTATTCCCCAATTTGCCTGCAATTGGGAAAGATTTGCCACGATCAGGTAGTTTTCCTTTTCCGAATACAGGCCGTTGCTGGCTTTTGTGTAGGTAACGGGCGTGTATCCGGGCCAATAATCCACAAAGCCATAGATGATGCCGCGGACGGAGTCGCCGGCGGCGCCCCGATAGGTAATGGCGTCGCCGATGGCATATCCGTAATCTTCCCGGAAATTGGTGGAAACCAGCACGGCGCGGGCCTTTTGAGACATGGCGTTGAGGTAATGATACCAGTGCTGCGGCAGAAGCGAGGAATCAAACCAGGCGGTTTCGCCGAATTCCCGAGTGTTGATGCCCATGATGCGGATGTTGGTCAATTTGCCGCCGGGGACGCTCATGGATCCGCCGTCATCCACCAATACGCGCGTGATGCTCTTCACGCCCGCCAGGGACGTATACCGTCCGTAATCCGGTTCCTTGTATTCCAATTCCTCGTTTGTACCGCCGGATGTCTGTGCTTCGGCCAATTGTTCGCGGTTGTCCGCCCATTTTTCTTGCAACACAATGTCCGCGCCAATGGTGTACCGCAAGTTTTGCTCGTCGTGGCTATTGATGGTGCGCGCGGCAGAAGCGTCAAACACGCCCAGCGCGATGGTCATGATTAAGAACACCATAATAAAGCCCTGCTGGTTCCGGGTGCGCAATACCTTGACAAAGGATGTGTACAGCGCCGGACTCCAAAATCGCTTGAACAGCGTGAAAATTGTCCATACGACCATTGGCAGAATGCGCAGGGCCAACAGCCCCGCGCCCAGCATGAACAGCGAGGAACTGAGAAACAGCAGCGGATCCAAAGCCGCGCCTTCCATGACGCGCTGTGCCAGAATTTCCCTCTGGTTGCCGAAGGTGTATAATCCGTAGATGGCGACGCCCAATGCCAGCACGTCCAAAAACAGCTTTTGCCACAGGGGGGCGTTGGACTTTTTGTGTTTTTTCTGTTTTTGACCCACGATGGTGAACCGGGAATAGCGAAACACGGGCAGCACCATGGCGGCAACAGAGAAAACCGCCGCGGCAACCGCATAGGTTACGGCTTCCGCATCAATTTCCACCGAAAGCGCGCTGCGACGCACGAATTCCAAAAATGCATTGGCGGAGCCCAACACCTGCACCAAAAACATGGCCAAGGGCAAGCCTGCGGCCAGGGCCATTAGCGCAATGACAACGCTTTGTACAAAATATATGTTGATAACTTGTCCGCGACCTGCGCCGCGGCTTTTCAACACGGCGATTTCGCCTTGTTCCATGTCCAGCATTTGCCTGGAAACCATGAAGATGAACGCCGCCAACAGCACGAAAATTGGCGTTTGCAGCACCCAAAGGGTGGTTCGCACCTTGCGTTCGGTTTTTTGAAACTCGGTCAAAAGAGATGAAAAACTGCAAATATAGCTTTGGTTCGCCACGGTGTCGAAATATTCGGTGTATTCCTGCGTCACGGCCAGCATGTGTTCCACCTTGTCTGCGCGCATGGCGGTGTAATCCATCAGGCAGTACCAGGCGGCGCTGACGCCATAAGGCATTTCGCCGGAAAGAAACCAGGCGTGGAACAGATCCTGATCCAGAAACAGCGTGCTGGAATAGGCATTTGGGGCCTGCACCCAATAGGGATCCTCGGGGTCGCTGTTGCGAAACACGCCGGCGATCCGCGCCCTTAGGGGGTTTCCGTCCGGATCGTTGATCTTGGGAAAGGTGAGAATTTCGCCGGGCAACAGCTTCATGGAAACCAGTCCGCGCTCGCTGACCATGACGTCAAAGATGCCGTTTTCGTCCGGCTGCGGGGAGCAAACCGTGCCGGATACCAGCGTAATGTGATCCGGAAGGTCGGTCATGCAGCCCAGAATGATGCTGGAATTTCCGCGGTCATCTCGTTCCAGGTTGGATTCGGTTTGCGCGCCGTTCAGGGAATAATAGCCAATCTGCTCAACGGCAGGCAAATCATAGGCGGCGGGAATTCCCGGCAAAAGTTCCATGGTGTTCAACACGAGATCGTTGTGCCGGGAACTGCCGGTAGCGCGAAGGGCGACGGTGGCAGGGTAACGGTTTTTTTCTGTCAGATACCCCTGCAAGGTGTTGTTCAACGTTCGTTGTAACACGGCCTGGGTATACATGGGATTGGAGGCGGTGATGCTGATCAGCAAAATATTGCCGATCAGGAGCGCCAATACCATCCATCGCTTGCTGATCATTTTTCGGACGACAAATCGAAACACGGCGCTTCCTCCTAATCGATGATGACGACATCGCCTGCATGAAGTCCTTGCAGCACCCAGGTGTCTTCCAGGGTGGACAGGCCGGGCGTGATATAGCGCTTATGGATGGCGCCGTCCGGGCCGAGAATCGCAACCACCTGTTTTCCGCTGGAGAGTACCGCTGCCTTGCGGTCGATGGTCAGCACGTTCCTCAAACGGATTCGCTCCGCCGTCACTTTGATGTTGGCCATGGAAGTTTTTTTGCCCGGACGAAATTCGGGAATCTCCACCAGCGCCACGTCGCTTGTAGAATCGGGAATGCAGTCCGAAGCCGCCACGACCCGTCCCGCATAGGAAGTGCGGGATTTGTTGGGTCCCATCTCCACCAGCACATCCATGCCATAGCGCAGTTGAAGCCCCTGCACGTACAGCAGCATCACGCTTTCGCTGGAAATGTTGCAGACGATATTTCCGTCCGTGATGCGGTCGCCCTGGCTGAGATACGCCAAATCGGACACAACGCCGTCGCAGGGCGCGACAATCACATTCCGGCTTCGCAATTGGTTTTGTTCTTCCAACTGTGCGGCCAGATCGTCCAGCGCTTTTTGCTGTTGATATACGTATTGCTCCAGCAGAATCCGTTTTTTCTCCAATTGCAGGGTCAAAACTTGCCGGGTAAGTTCGTCGCCGGCGGCGGCGAGCTCGGCCTGCGCTTGCTGGATGTCCGCCTGGCGGGCGGCGCGTTCCCGGGCAAAGGACTGCTTGGCGCGTTCGCATCGCAATTCCAGTTCCGCCAAGGCTACTGCGTCGAAGTCAAGCTCCACGCGCATGATGGGATCGCCGGCCTTCACTTCGTCGCCTCGCTGTACCAGCGTTTCCGCATAGGTCGCCGGCGTACCTTCATATCGAACGGCCGTCACCAGAGGATAATACTCGCTGGCGGACGAGGTGTACGTTCGGATAAAATCGGTGTATTCCGCGGTGCATGTCTTGTATTTCACCTCGTCGGCCTGGATCTGTTCGGGCTGAATCAGTTCAGACGCCGGCGCAGCGCCGGGAATGAAGGCGAGCGCCCCGGCCAGCAGCGCTGCGGCCCAACGCCGCTTACTCTTGAACATAGACGACCTCTCCTTCCGCCAATCCTTCGGTGATCTGCGTTTCGATGCCGTTGGAGCGTCCCGTTTGTACGGTGCGCCGTTGGCGGCCGTTCTCCGTCCAAACGTATACGTATCGTTCTCCGGATGAGGAGGTGTACAGCGCGCCGCTGGGAATGATGAGCACGTTCTCCAGCGGCCGCGTCTCCATGCATAGCACTGCGTACATGCCCGGCCTGGCGTTTGGCAAATCCTCTTGCGGGCCGGTGAGCGTAAATTGCGTGGTCAGCGTTTTGCCGGAAAACATCAGGGAGGTCATTTCCTCCCGGGACATGGGCACGTATTCCACGGAATACCGCTTGTCGTCCACCAGTGCGTACAGATTCTTTTGCGCCAGGCTGGCTTCGGAAAGATATTCATTCACCACCAGGGATACTTCGTTGGAATGGACGATGTACGCCACGGGCTTTTCCGCCTGTACCCGCGTTCCCTTGACCAGGGCGCCTTCGTACATGACATGGCCGGAAAAGGGCGCCAGAATCGCATTGCGGCCATATTGCGCTTCCAGCACGGCGAGCCTGGCGCGCAGATCCTCCAGAGACAGCGCGCGCAGTTCCTGCGCCTGTTTGAGCGCCAGGGCTGCCGCTTCGATTTCCAGGGACTTGGCGGCAATGGCGTCCTGATCGGGCTGGGGAGCGCTTTGCAGCTGCTTTTTGGCGATTTCCAGCAGGGCGATATCGATTCGCGCGACCTCGTCGTCGTATGCGCCGTTGGTTTCCGCATAGGAGATTTCTTCGCGGAGGCTGCGAATTTCTTTCTCCATGGCGCTTTGATCCAACGACAGCAGAAGTTCGCCTTCCTCCACCCATTTGCCGGGATAAATATTCACCAGGTCGATTTCGCCGTCGATTTCGAAGCACAATTCCTGAGATTCGGCGACGATGGAGCCTTCCGCAATAGAGACGCTGTACAAATTGC
This sequence comes from Eubacteriales bacterium, assembly GCA_029218505.1. Classification (GTDB taxonomy): domain Bacteria; phylum Bacillota; class Clostridia; order Christensenellales; family Aristaeellaceae; genus SUG1456. Next base: position 7,676 of record JAQXRL010000222.1, read on the forward strand.
CCAGCGTTGCCACGGCGGTATCCGCCTGTACGCCAACGGGTTCCAGAAGCGCAGGTGCTTCGACCGCTTCCTGTCGTGTCGCGCAGCCTCCCAGCAGCAGGGTCAGCGTCAACAATAGAAGGCACAGTGTTTTCTTCATGGGATGTACTCCTGTTCCGGCAAGCTAATTCACAATGACCAGCTCGCCTTCCTCCAATCCGGACAAAATTTCCGTCATGCCCTCCGCCTCCAGGCCGGTGGTTACGTTTTTGTAGGACTTGATGCCGTTTTCGTCCTGGTAATACACGACTGTTTTGCCGTTGATGGTGGAAATCGCCTTGCTGGAGACGCGAAGCACGTTTTCGCGCCGGTCCAGCACCAACGTGAAAGTGCCGCGATCGTTGTCTTCCAGCCCAAAGGCCGGTTCGGTGAGGGCGAAATAAACGAAGGCTTTTTCGCCCGGAACGTGGTTGCTTTCGGGCAACCCCAGTTCGGCTTCCGTCATGACGACGGCCTGATATTCCGTTTTTGCGGATGTGATGGTTACGGTTTCCCCCGATGAGAAATGTTCCCACAATTCCGTGCTGGCGCGAAAAAGCGACATGGTGGAGTCCGCCACCGTGACCACGGTGATGCCTACGGAGCTGACGTCGCCCGGAGAAATTCGCCGTGCGTATGTAACCGTTCCGTCCATGGGCGCGCGCAGGCTGCGCTCGTCCAATTGGCGATTGCAGCTTTCCAGGCGCAATCCGGCAAGGTACAGTTCGTCTTCCAGGGATTGTTTTTGGACGTCGTATCGTGCGTTTGTGCGTTCCAATGCCTGCTGCGAATTTTCGCCGGAGAGCGCCTGCGCTTTCAGGGCCAGCGCGCGGTTTTGCTCCAGATGAAGAATCTGCAATTGCAATTTTCGAATCTGCCGCTGTGCGGCGGCAACGTTTTGGACGATTTCTTCCTGCTGAAGGCTTGCCAACAATTGTCCTGCCTGCACGGCGTCTCCCGGCTGTACGAAAATTTCATCGTATGGGATGCCGCCGATGGAAAAACTGAGGGATTCCGTTCTCACGGGTACGTAAGAACAGGAAATGGATCGCGTGAGCAGCATATCGCCGCGCGTGCATGCTTCCTGCTGAAACTCCGCCCTTTGATAATCCCGGATCAATGGCGCGGTCTGAAAGGTCTCCTCTTCCGGCAATAGATCGCAGGCCGTCAGGGTAAGACAACCAGCAGCCAGAAGGGCCAGCCATTTTCGATTCAATTGGTTCAACTCCCTCCAGAAATCACCTACATTATACCATAATTCTTGGAACCGGAAAAGGCGAAATGGACGCGCGAGGAGGAAGATTTCCATCATTTTCCTTGGAAAATGCAAAAATCCCCGAAACATGGCGCTTCGGGGAGGAAAAGGCTATTCCAAAATGTTGCTGGTGGTGTAATCCACGCCGTATTCTTCCATGCGCATGGCGTCTTCCAGCGTATCCACTGTCCAGACATTGATTTCCACGCCTGCGTTGCGAAGCAGGCGGGCGCGCTGTTCCGTGAGCGCGCGGAAATGTATGTCCAGGTCCAGGGAATACTTTTGCAATGTATCCGGAAGCCAGTCCGGAAAACTGGAGATGAGAAACTGCGCGCGCTGATGGGGGAGACGATCCCGGATGCACAGCAGATTGGGCAGGTCAAAGGAAATGAAAATGGTGTTTTCCAGCCATTGCTGCTGTTGGATGCTTTCGAGAATGGCGTCAATGTCCTCGGGAGCAAAGTGGTTTTTGAGTTCCAGAACGCTGACCTTGCCGTATTTTTTGCAGATGCCGGTGTATTCCTCCAGGGACGGGAGAATCAGGTCCTCACGCCCGGCTTTGCCGTCTATGTCCCGCAGGCGCAGGCGGCGCAGCGTGTCGTAGGTGGTGTTTTCCACGGAGAGGTTGTCCAATGCCACGCGCCCGGTGGTATTGTCGTGAATCGTGATGAAACGTCCGTCCAATGTGCGGTGAACATCCGTTTCAATGCCATAATAGGAACGGTTTCCCGCCGCCACGAAGGCGGAAGCAGTGTTTTCCAATTCCAGGCCGCTTACCCCGCGATGGGCAATCATTCGGACGCTGCTGGAATTTCGACGCAAAGTGTCTTTCATGTGAAATTTTTTCCTCCAATTTCGCTTTTTTTGGGAACGTCGCTGGGTGGAATCCCGAAGCGCCGTTTGAACGCTTTGTAAAATGCGTTTCTGGAACCAAAGCCGCACAGGCGGGATACGGTTTCAACGCTTTCTTCTGTCTGGGACAGCATTTCGTAGGCGCGGGTCAGGCGTTTTGTTTCCACATAAGCGGAAAATGTCTGGCCGCTGGCGTTTCGCACCAGTTTTTGTAGCGTGGGAGCGGACAAGGAGAAGCGCTCCAAAACCATATCCACGTAGAGATCCGGGTTGTACAGATTTTCGTCGATGTAGGCCAGAATTTTCTCCGTGGCGTTGCATACGCGATCTTCTCGCGTCATCTTCATGACTTCGCAAATTTGACGGAAGCAATCCGGAAAGGCATCGGAGAAGATTTCGCGGCGGTTGGCATGATCGTAACAGGGAATGACGATGGCGTTGAGTTTTGTGGGGTTTTCCATCTTTAACTGGGCGATGGCATTGGCCAGCATGGCGTAACATTGACGGCAGTACATGCCGCTTTCCTCGTTGGAAAACAATGCGTTGCGGCAATTGGCCAGCACGGTTTCCGCCGCGGAAGCGTTGCTGAGGTTCAGCGCGTTGTAAATGGCCTGCAAATCCAGCATGCTCAAGGGCAAGACGGTCCGTTCCTGCGCCAGCATTTTGCCGGAAACCATGCGCAAGGTGTTGCCGTCTTCCGGTTCGCACCAGACATATTGGATTTGCTGATAGGCTTTGATCAGATGCTCCGGCCCATGGCAGGCGTCTCCCACCACAACGGAAAGGGCTACGGGAATGCTGGCGGCCAGAGAGTCCAGCAAGGAACGCATCCAGACTTCGGTCTTTTCATCGCTGGCGTCGCCGGACAGGAGCATCAAAATGGTGTCCGGTTCCAGCATTTGGGCGTAAACGGTTTGATCCAAACGGCTGAGCAGTTCTATCAGCGTGTTTCCCGGCGCATTGGAGGGCGATATGCGAAATCGCATGAGCGCCAGCCGGTAAGATTCCGGGAAATTCGGAAACACGCTGGCGAACAACGCGGTTTCTTCCGGCGCGTATAGGCCCTGTCGGGCGGCCTTGTCAAAGATATGCGCGCGAACCAGCTGCTGGTTTTGTTCCATCGCCGCGGCGTAGTTTTCCATGCTGAGCCGCATGTCACGGATGCCTCCCAAGAGGTGATTCAAGTCGTCGGAAAGCCTGGGAATGCGGGGAAGCCGGCTCTTCTCGCCTGCCTGTCCGGAGCAACGGGAAGGGGTATCGGGCCGTTCATGGTCCAGAAGCGAGACGGCTTTGCCCAAAAAGCGGTCGATGGGCTTGGAACTGCGATAGGCGAACAACAGCACCGCAACGGCAGCCATCGCCACCAGCGCCATAGAGCACAGGGTTAACAGGCGCCGCACTTGCGTCAATTGTTGAGAAAACACGCGTTCGGGGATGGACACATCCACACGAACGTTGCCGTCGGCGGAGGAGGACAGAATTCGGTGCTTGCCCTGAGGTTCCGTGCCCAGCGCAAACAATTGCACCCCGTTGGGCAGGCTGGCCTGTATGTAGCATTCCTCTTTGGACAGCGACCTGTCCAGCATGGCGTTTGCGATGGCGTCCAGGCGCAGCGTGGCGAAAAAACAGTTGACACTGCGGGTTCCGTCCTTGGACCAGGGGGAAACATAGGTGATGGCGGCGTAGCTTCCGGTTTTTCGCGATGAATACTCCGCGACGGGCAGAATGGTGCGGCTGGAAACTTGAATCATATTTCGCCATTCCGCTTCCGGCCATGTGTCACAGGAGAAGTGTTCATAAAATGTGTGTCCCGTGGCGGGCGTATAGGATGCGGTGCGCGTAATCATATAGCCGCTTTCGAACAAAAGTCCGGCGTCCACCACAAGGTCGTGGGGCGTGCACATGCGGCTGAGCAAATAGGGCAGGTTGGATATCTGCAACAGGTCGATATAATCATCCGGATTGGCATATTTGAACACGCGAAAGGACTTCTCATTGGTGGTGAGATCCACGATGTTGTCCATGGCGCTGATGGTGCGGTTCAAGTCAGATACACCGTGCTCCAACTGCGCCTGCAAACGCAAAAGCAGATTTTCTTCGTTGCGGCTTTCCACATAGAGGTATCCGGGAATATACAGCGAGAGCATAAGCAGGGAAAAGACAGCATAAACCAGCAGAAACCTGTAAAAATGTCCGGTATGTTTTTTCACGCAGCCACACTCCCGCAAAGCGATCCTGCGTAAACTATAGCACAAAATTGTCTTATGCGCAACCAAATGTCGGCTTTTTTCGTTTTTTCACCGCCGCATCGAATTTTCACCCTGTGATTTCAGCGAAATTTTTGGATTTTCACCCTGAAATGGAATTATCATGATTGGAAAAACGGAAAAAACGTGATAGGATGAAAAACAGGAAAAGGCAATTGCCGGCCGGCTTCCACGCCTTTGTTCCGAGAACAAACAACCATCATAAGGAGGTTAAACCATGACCATTCGCAAAACCATTTGCGCGCTTATAGCGCTGCTGCTGGCAATTTCCTCCGCTGCTTTTGCCGAAGTGACGCTGAGCGCCGGCGGCGAAACGCCAATCTGCTCGGAAACCGTTGCCCTGACCATTGCCATTCCGGACGATGTGTATGTGGAGGATTACGAAACCAACCTGCAGACGCTGCTGTTAGAAGAACAGGGCAACTATGATTTGACCTTCATGGTATTGCCCTCTACGGATTATGTATCCAAGCTGAATCTGATGGTGCAAAGCGGCGATAAGCTGCCGGACGTTATCTTTGGTTCGGAAGGGTTGTATCCCAGCAATGCCATGGTGTATTCCTGGGCCCAGGCGGGCGCGATCGTGCCTTTGACGGAGTATATTACGAACCCTGATGTTGCGTATTACTTTACCCAGGCGTGCGAACGCACCGGCTTGGATTTGATCTCCATGATGACCATGCCGGATGGCGAAGTGTATTATTTGCCATCGGTCAACCAGTCTTATGCCAATGCATCTCCAAACAAGTTTTTTATCTATCCGTCTTGGTTGGAAACGCTGGGAATGGCAGTGCCGAAAACCACCGAAGACTTGTATGAATTGCTCAAAGCCGCACAAGGCGTTGATTTTAATGGAAACGGCAAGGCGGATGAAATTGGATTGTTCGGAACTTTCAATGATAAATTTCAAGGCGTGCTTCCGGCGCTCATGAACGCCTTTGTCTATGCCGGCGGTGAGAATTATGTTACGGTGGATCATGGTGTGGTGGGATTTGCATACACCACAGATGCGTGGAAAGAGGGCTTGCACTACATTCGCAAGTTCTATGAGGAAGGCTTGATTCCCATGGAGACACTTACCATGGATTCCAACCAGTTTACCACACTGATCAATCAGGAAGATGTTTCGGCCTTTATCTTTTTGTCAAACTGGCTGGGCGTTTTGAACAGCGAGAACCCTGCAGCGAACGAATATCGTTATTTTGAACCGATTACCGGTCCGGAGGGCGTTTGTTTTACCAATTACAATGCCGTTGCGCCCAAGGCGACATTCCTGGTTACTGCGGAATGTGAAAACGTTGAGGCTGCTTTCCGCCTGGGAGATTTGATGCTGAGCAAAGATCACAGCATCATTACCCGTTGGGGTGAACAGGGCGTGGATTGGGAGTATTATGAAAACTTGGAGGATAAGGGAGCATACGTATCTGCATATACGGAAGAATTTGACATTTCCATCTGTACCTTTAACGCGACTTTTTGGAGCGAAGCGCAGAACAAAGCGCTTCGTCAAAATGGCCCCTTTATTCGAGAATACTCCATTGCTGCCGGTATTGGAAAGCTGCCAGAGGCGATGACGCCGTACATTTTGACCAATGGTGCGTCCCAAATGGCCTATAACACTGGCGAATACTGGCCGGAAGAGGTCGTTCCGGTGCTGATCTACACGGAAGATGAGCTGGCGCGAGTGAACGACAAACTGATGGCGCTTACGGCTCGCGTAGACGAAATCACGGCTGCTTTCCTGGCGGGAAATCTGGATATCGATTCCGAATGGGACGCGTTCCAGAAAGAACTGAAAGACATCGGCATTGATGAGGTGCTGGAAGTGATTCAGGGCGTATACGACCGCATGTACAAATAACGGCGAAACGCGCTTGCGCAGGCAAAACGGGGATGCGCGTTCATCCCCAAGCCGCATGGAGGAATTCGCATGCTCGGGGAAGCCGCCATGGCGGTTTTCCCCGAGAAGCGCCGCGGCGAAATCTGCAAAGCGGGTTGCGATCGGAAAGGAGTCTTCTATGAGACGGAGAAAGTGTCTGGAAAATCTGGCGCGGGATTGGCAGTTGCATCTGTTTATGCTGCTTCCCATGATCTATATTGTTGTGTTTGCCTATTTCCCCATGGTTGGGGCGCAAATCGCATTTCGCAAATACAGCGCGCGCCTGGGAATGTGGAAAAGCCCGTGGGTGGGGTTGGACAACTTCACGCGCTTTTTTTCTTCCGTGTATTTTGGCCGCACGCTGGGAAACACGCTGATTTTGTCGTTTTACAGCATTTTTGCCACGTTTCCCATTCCAATTCTGTTTGCTTTATGCTTGAACAGCCTGAACGGCGTGCGCTTTCGAAAGGTCGCTCAGACCATTACCACCATGCCGTATTATATCTCTGTGGTGGTGCTGGTGGGCATTCTGCTGCAATTGTTCAATTCCCGCACAGGCTTGTATGGCAATCTTTGCGAAGCGCTGACGGGAAAATACCCGCCGGACCTGTTCGCCAAGCCCGGAAATTTCCGCCATATGTACGTTTGGTCCGGCGCCTGGCAGGGGTTTGGATGGAGTTCCATTATCTACACGGCGGCACTGTCCTCGGTGGATCCCGCGTTGCACGAGGCGGCGCAAATCGATGGCGCTTCCCGGTTTCAGCGGGTATGCCACATTGACTTTCCGTCCATCTTGCCCACCATTGTGATTATGCTGATTCTCAGAACCGGCAGCGTCATGGGCATTGGTTTTGAAAAGGTATATCTGATGCAAAACAACTTGAACCTGTCTGCAAGCGAGGTAATTTCCACATACGTTTACAAAATCGGCATGGAGGCGGACATTACGGACTATTCCTATTCCACGGCCATCGGACTGTTTAATTCCGTGGCGAACCTGATTGTGATCTCCTTTATCAACATGTTGGCAGGGCGGATGGGCCAGACAAGCCTGTGGTAAGGAGGAACGCATGAAAAAAAGCATTCTTGATTCAAAAGGCGACAGGCTATATTATTTTGTGGTTTATGCGGTGCTGACGCTGATGGTGCTGATGGTGCTGTATCCATTGATCTATGTGGTGTCGGCGTCGTTGTCCTCCGCGTATGCCGTGAAGAGCGGAAAGGTGTGGCTATGGCCGGTAGATTTCTCGATGGACAGCTATCGGGGAATCTTGAAATACAAAAGCATTTGGCTCGGCTACCGCAACACCATCTTTTATACCGTGGTTGGAACCGTTATCAATGTTGCGATGACCATGCTTTGCGCATATCCTTTGGCCAGAAACGGCTTTACCGGGCGCAGGCTCTACACGCTGATATTTACCTTTACCATGCTCTTTAACGGCGGAATGATTCCTTCTTATATAAATATGCGGAATCTGAAGCTCATCAATACGGTGTGGGCAATGCTGTTGCCGGGAGCGATCAACGTATACAATCTGATCGTTGCCCGCACGTTTCTGCAAAACACCATTCCGAATGAACTGCTGGAGGCGTCGAAAATCGACGGTTGTTCGGATGCGCGCTTCTTTTTCAGCGTAGTGCTGCCGTTGTCGAAGGCAATTCTGGCCGTCATCACCATGTATTACGCGGTAGCACACTGGAATTCGTATTTTCATGCCTTTTTGTATCTTTCGAAGAAAAACATGTATCCGCTGCAAATCTTCTTGCGTCAGATTCTGATCCAGAACAACTTTGGCTCTGATATGAACGTGGACGAAGAAATTGCCCGGCAGATGCAGAACATGCGGGAACTATTGAAGTATGCGGTAATCGTGGTGTCCAGCGCGCCGCTGATGCTGGTGTATCCGTTTGTGCAAAAATACTTTGTCAAGGGCGTCATGATCGGTTCCGTCAAGGGTTGAGCGATGGAATTGCAATTTTTTGCATGCGGCGGAAAGAAACGCCCAGAACAAATCGGCTTGCCGCAAAATCTGCAGGGCAGCGGTTTTTCCAGGGGAAAAATCAGCGCCCGTGGTCGCCGTACACGCCGCCGGTCACGGTTGGAAGGCGAGCGCCCCCAAGCCATCTCACGCTCTCCCTGCGTTTTTCGACAGCCTGCAAATTTTTGCGATGGCGGGTTGGCACAGGTCGTGTTATCATGAAGCGATTGGAAGGAGGAGGAACAAATGCGATTTGACGGACAGTGTGCGATTATTACCGGAGCCGGCGGCGGAGTGGGACGGGCGACGGCAATGCGATTGGCCCGGGAGGGCGCGCGCGTGGTGCTGGCGGACGTCAATCTGCCCGGCGCGTTGGAGGTTCAACGGGAAATTCAGGCGGAAGGCGGCGATGCGCTGGCGGTGGAGGCGGACGTGCGCCTGGCGGATTCCGTAAATGCCATGGTGGAAACCGCCCGCGCGCATTTTGGCCCGGTGGACATTTTGGTGAACAATGCCGGCGGCAGCGCGCGGCTCATCGGAAAAAAGAGCTGGTTCTGGGAATCGGAGGAAAGCACTTGGGATTGGACCTTTGGCGTAAACCTGAAGGGCCCGTTTTTGTGTGCCCGCGCAGTGATCTGCCAAATGATGGAACGCCGGTCCGGCAAGATCATCAACGTGGCCTCGGTGGCGGGCGTATGCGGGTTGGAGGAGATGGTGGATTATTCTGCGGCAAAAAGCGGCATCATCGGCATGACGCGCGCGCTGGCCATGGAGGTTGGGCGATACAACATCAATGTAAATTGCGTGTCCCCCGGCACGGTCAGTTCCTGGAGCCAGATTCCTCCGGAAGCGACATATCTGGGGAGGGGAGGCAAACCGGAAGAGATTGCAAACCTCATTGCGTTTTTGGCTTCGCATGAGGCGGACTACATCACGGGCGCGAACTATCTCATCGACGGTGGGCGCACGCTGGGGCCCAAGGCGAAGTAATCAATGGGCAAAAGAGGGAATTGTTGAAATTAAACGTGTTTTGCGCCGGCGCATCCCGGATCTGGAATGGAGAACTTTGTCCGGGTTGCGCGGCCAGCGATCGATCGGGCTCAAAACGGAAACGCAGAAAAACAAAGGCTGTCTTGCGAGAAGAAATTTTGTGAAAATTCTTTCCGTGCAACATCGAAATCCGTGATGTTTTGCAAACAGAATACATGCCGTTTCTGCTTCGTG